>CAZAEG010000064.1:0-6817 GCA_964484035.1 uncultured Enterobacteriaceae bacterium
GCTCGGCGTCGCGCGCGGCGCGCGGCAGGCGCGCGAGGCTGCGCACGCGCGCATAGAAGCGCTCGAGATCGCCGTCCGCCTCGGCGAGCAGGCGCTCGAACGCGGGCACTTTCTGCGTGTAGGTGGCGAACGACGCGAGCAGGGCATTGCTGGGCGCCGCCGACTCGAAGCCGCGCATGCGCGCGAGCCACGGCCGCAGCGCCTCCAGCGCCGCGCGCTTGCGGCGGCGCATCTCCGCGGGCGCAAGCGGCATGGCGTAGATGTCCTGCAACTGCGCGCGCAACCCGGCCACGAGCTGCTGGAATTCGCGGCGGCGCGTATCAGGGGCTACACGTCCGGTGTCGCGCAGCCAGCGGCGCAGGCCCTCGCGCTCGACGACGACGGCAAAGGATTCGTTGAAGGTGGAATCGTCCTTGACGTAAACCACCTGATGCGCGATCTCGTGGAACAGGAGCCGCGCCAGCTCGGCGTCGGGGTAGTCGATGAAGCTCGAAAGCAAGGGATCGTCGAACCAGCCGAGCGTGGAATACGCGGGCACGCCGTACACGACGACGTCGTAGCCGGCCGCGCGTCGCGCCGCCGCATGCCGCTCGGCAGCGTCGCGTGCGAAGTAGCCGCGGTAAGCCACGCAGCCCGCGATCGGAAAGCAGGACTGCACCGGCTCGAGCGCGAACTCGGGCGCGGCCACCACGTTCCACAGCGCGTAGGGACGCTCGAGCTCGACGTAGCTGCGGTAGGCGCCGCCCTGCGGCAGGGCGAGCACCCGCGCGGCATAGTCGCGCAGCTCGTTTGCGAGCCGCAGGCGTGCCTTCAGCGCGGGCGGCACGGCGGGATCGGAGAGCATCTGCGCCACCGGACGTGCCGCAGCGCTGAGGGCGAGCTGCCCGCGCGCGGCCTGCCCGTAGTACGCCAGCGTCTCGCAGCCCGCGAGCGCGCCGACGCTAAGCAGGAGGAGTAAAGCGCGCATTGCGCAGAAAAGCCGCCACTTGTGCGGCGACGCGCGCGGAAAGGAGCATCGCGCTGTGGCCCACGCGCAGCGCCACGCGTTCGCGCATGCCGTCGACCTCGGTTTCGTCCAGCCGCACGACGCCATCGTTCGGGCCCGGCAGCGGGCCGAACAGGCGGCCCAGTCCGAGCGCAAGTGTGCCGGCGAGCACGCCCAGGGGCTCGGGCCGCGTCCAGCGCAGCTCGTGTCCCTCGGACCACAGGGACCGCGTGGAGCCGAGACACCACCGTCCCCAGCGGTGCTGCCCGAGGCGCCTGCCGGCGAAATTGCCGCGCACCGGCGTGCCGAGAAGCACGACCCGGCCCGCCTTTACATCCGCGTGCCGCAGCAGGGCTTCGAGTATGACCAGCCCGCCCAGGCTATGCCCCACGAAATGCGCCGGGCCCACATCGTGGGCGTAGCGCGCGAGGCGCTCGGCGTGCGCCGCGAGCGGACGCGCGCGGCCGGCGTAGGAGAACAGGTGGCAGCGGTACCCCGTCGCGGACAGGCGCGCGGCGAGCGGCGCCATCACCGCGGCCGGCACCCACAGCCCGTGCACCAGGATCGCGTCGCGCATTGCCTTCATGCCGGGCGCCGCAGCAGCAGCCGCGCGCCCACCGCGAGCCCCGGCATGCCAAGCACCGCGTACGCGACGCCGTAGCCGCCGCCGAGCGCGAGCACGAGGTTGAAAATCAGGGGCGTCAGCACCACGCCGAGAAAAGTGAAGAACAGGCATCCGCCCGTGGCCTGGCTCACCTGCCCCTGCGGCGCGACGCGCGCCACCTCGGCGAGATAGACGCCGTTCCAACCCACCGCCGTGGCACCGAACACCGAGGCGAACGTGAACAGCACCCACGCCGGCCAGTCGGGCGCGGCGGCGAGCGTCGCCATGGCCGAGACGCCCATGCCCAGGCCGAGCAGCCCCAGCATCGTGCGGCGCGTCACGGCGCGATCGGCGAGCGCGCCCCAGACGATGCGCCCGAGCACGCTCGCCACCTGCGACACCGCCATCACCGCGCCGGCGAGCACCAGCGACAGCGCGAAGCTGTCGACGAGGAAGGTCACCAGGTAGGTGACGAGCGTGATCTGCACGCCGCCGTAGACGAACGAGGTCACGGCCATTTCGCGCAAGCGCGGGTGGCCCGCCACCAGTTTCACCGGCAGGAACGCCGCGCGCACCGATACGGGGGCGGCGGGATTGAGCCCTACGTCGTAGCGCGAGCGCACCGGCGCGATCAGCGCCGCGAGCGCGAGGCAGCTCGCGCCGATCGCGACCGCCGCCCACTGCCAGCCCAGGGTCAGCACCGCCGCCGGCACCAGAGCACCCGCGAGCACGCCGCCCGCGGGCACCCCGGTCTGCTTGAGCGAGAAGATGAGCGAGAACATGGCGGGCGGCGCCGTGCGCACGAGGATCACCGAGCTCGCCGGCGTGGTGGGCCCGTAGCCCACGCCCAGCACGAACGCCCCCAGCAGCATGAGCGGCGCCCAGCCGCTCGCGGCGAGCGCGAGGCCCGCGAGGCACAGCACGAGCCCCACCTGGCTGACGCGGATCGGCCCGAAGCGCGCCACCCAGCCGCCCGCGGCCGCCGAGCCGAGCATGCTGCCGACGTAGGCGACGGCGATGAAATAGCCGATGGCGGCCGCCGGCACGCCGATTTCGCGCGTCGCCACCGGCGCCATCACCGGCGTGCTGTAAATCGCGAACGCGACCAGCGTCTGGATCGCGAGCGTGACCGCGACGGGCAGGAGCATGCCGCCCGCGGGGCACTAACCGCGCTGCGCGGAGATCTCGCGCATGGTCTCGATAACGGCGCGCGCGCGGTGCACGATCGGATAGTCGACCATCTGCCCGTCCACTTCGACCGCGGCCGCGCCCCGCGCTTCGGCTGCGGCGAACGCGGCGACGATGCGCTCGGCGCGCGCGACCTCCTCGGGCGCGGGCGTGAACGCCTGGTTCGCCACGGGCACCTGGTCCGGATGCACGCACAGGCGCCCCTGGAAGCCGCCGCGCCGGCTGCGCTCCAGGGCGCGGCGCAAACCGTCCATGTCGCGCAGGTGGAACCAGGGGCTGTCGAGCGGCGCTTCGGCGCCCGCCGCCCGCGAGGCAAGCACGATGCGCGCGCGCGCTTCGGCGAGCTCGGGTTCCTCGAGCGAGGGCACGAGCCCCAGCTCGAGGCAGTAATCGGCCGCGCCGAACGCCACGCGCTTCACGCGCCACGGGCCGCGGTAGGGCCGCAGGTTCTTCGCTTGCAGGATCCGATCCACCCGCGCCACGCCCGCGGCGGTTTCCAATTGCGGCACCAGGTCGAGCGTGCCTTCGGCGATGCCCTGCTCGCGCTCCAGGGCGGCCAGCAGCCAGTCGATGGCATGCAGGTCGGCCGCGCTTTCGACCTTGGGCAGGAATACGCCGTCCACGCCGGGGTGGATCGTCTCCACCAGGTCGCGGTAGCAGAACGACGTCGAGGGCGCATTCACGCGCACGTAGCCGCGGCAGCGGCGCGGCAGCTTGAGTGCCTCGGCCACCGGCCTGCGCGTTGCCGCCTTGTCGGCGATCGCCACCGCGTCCTCCAGGTCGAGGATCACCGCGTCGGCCTGCAGCCCGAGCGCCTTCTCCACGCGCCGCGGATGGTTGCCCGGCGCGAACAGGTACGTCCTATGGAGCGGCATGCACCTGCCTTTCGTCCCAGCGCGGATAGGGAAGGCGCAATTGTGCCGTAGCGAGCGAGCGCGGCCACACGATTTCGGCGCGCCCGCGCAGGATCTGCACCACCGCCGGCCGCGCGCCGAGCTGCACGCCGCCCTTGCCCACGCGGTAGGCGCCGATCGGCGTTTCGGTCTCGAGCGCGGCGAGCGCCGCGCGCAGGCGCTCCTGCTCCAGGCTGCCCGCGGCACGCACCGCCGCCTCGAGCACCAGTGCGGCCGCGTAGGCGTTTGCCGCCGCAAGGCCGGGCTCGCCCGGCCAGCGCTTGCGCCAGCGCGCGACGAACTCGGCGTTGCCGCGCGTGGCGAAGCGGGGATCGAAAGCCGTGATGCCGAGCGCGAACTCGGCATCCTGCCCGACACTCTGCACGAAGCCGGCCTCGGCGGCGCCCTGCGCGAGGAACATCGGCGGCGCGTAGCCCGCGCGCTTGAAAGCCACCACCAGCTCGGCGGCGTCCGCGGCCCGCCCGAAGGTGATCCACGCCTCGGCGCCGCGCGCGCGCGCCGCCGCGATCTGCGCCGCATGATCGGCGGCGCCCGCCGTCGCCGTGTGCACCACCGCCTGCATGCCCAGCGCCGCCGCGTCTTCAGCCAGGCGCCCGGCGGCCTCGCGCGCCCCGGGCTCGTTGCGCGCCACGACTTGCAGCCGGGAATGCCCGGCCGCTCGCGCCAGGGCGAGCGCCTGCGCGCCGTACTCGGCCAGCGGCGCCGGCACCTGGAACACGTAGCGCCGCTCCGGGCGATGCACGCCGCGCGTCACGCCGCTCGCGTTGACCAGGACCCGGCGCGCGCGCTCCGCGGTCGCCGCCGCGGCCACGGTGGCGGCGCTGCCGAAGGGGCCGATGAGCAGATCCGCGCGTTCCTCTTCGATCAGCCGCGCGTACAGGCGCAGGGCGGCGGAGGCCTCCGAGCGGTCGTCGAGCAGCCGCAGCTCGATCGGGCGCCCGAGGAGCCCGCCGGCCCCGTTGCGCTCTTCCTGCCAGAGAATGAGCGCCTGGCGCATCGGCAGCGCCAAGTCGGCCAGCATGCCCGTTTCCGAGACCACCGCGCCGACCACGACGGGCGCCGGCTGCGCCCAGGCCGGGGACGCCGCGACCCACAGCGCCAGGAGCCAGCGGTGCATCAGAAGCCGAAGAATTTCGCGAAGCCCGCGACCGGCTCGCGCTCGGTCACGAGCGTGTTCTCGAGCGCGTCGGCGCGCGCGTATCCGAGCGACATCCCGCAGACGACGATTTCCGCCTGCGGGATCTGCAGCGCGCGCCGCACGATGGCATGCGCGTTGGCGATCGCCGCCTGCGGGCAGGTGTCCAGGCCGCAGGCCCGCGCCATGAGCATCACGTTCTGCACGAACATCCCGGTGTCGAGCCACGCCCCCACCGGCAGGTCGCGCTCGAGCGTGATTACCAGGCCCACCGGCGCATCGAAGAACAGGTAGTTGCGCGCATGCTGCTGCCGCGTGCGGTCGCGATCGCCCTTGGCGATGCCGAGCAGCCCGTACAGGTCCCAGCCGATCTTGCGGCGGCGCGCAAGGTAGGGCTCGCGCCATTGCGGTGGATAGTAGTCGTACTCCCGCTTCCAATCGTCGCCGTGCCGCATGCACTCGTCGTGCATGATGCCCGCGAGCCGGTCGCGCGCGTCGCCCGCGACCACATAAACCTTCCAGGGCTGGATGTTGGAGCCCGAAGGCGCGCGGCTGGCGACCGCGAGGATGCGCTCCAGAGTCGCGCGCGGCACCGGCTCGGGCTTGAAGGCGCGCAGGCTGCGGCGGGAAAGAATCGCTTCCTCGACGCTGCGCGCGGCGCTGCCGGCGGCAAAGGGCAGCGCGCCCCGCGCCGGGTCGTGGTTCATCGGTTCCATCGGGCGATAATACCCAACATGGATGCCCGCCTGCAGTCCGCGTTCGCGGCGCTCATCGGCGAACGCAACGTGCTCACCGAGCCGCGCGACACGGCCGCGTACACGACCGACTGGCGCAAGCAGTACAGCGCGCACGCCGTATGCGTGCTGCGGCCGGCGAGCACGGCGCAAGTCGCAGCGCTCGTCGCTCTGTGCGCGCGCGAAGGCCTGGCGGTGGTGCCCCAGGGCGGCAATACCGGCCTCTCGGGCGGCTCGGTGCCGAGCGGCGCGCGCCGTGAGGTCGTGCTTTCGCTCTCCAGGCTGAACCGCATCCGCAACATCGATGCGCTGAACGACACGCTCACCGCGGAGGCCGGATGCGTGCTGGCCGAGGTGCAGCGGGCGGCCGATGCCGCCGGGCGCCTGTTCGCGCTCTCGCTCGCCGCCGAAGGCAGCTGCCAGATCGGCGGCAATCTCTCCACCAATGCGGGCGGGGTCAACGTCCTGCGCTACGGCAACGCGCGCGAGCAGGTGCTGGGGCTCGAGGTCGTGCTGCCCGACGGGCGGGTGTGGGACGGGCTGCGCGCGCTGCGCAAGGACAACACCGGCTACGACCTGAAGCAGCTGTTCCTCGGCGCGGAAGGCACGCTGGGCGTGATCACCGCCGCGGTGCTGAAGCTGCATCCGAAGCCCGCGGTGCAGACGAGCGCGTGGATCGGGCTCGCCAGCCCGGCGCACGCCGTGGAGCTGCTGGCGCATCTGCGCGCGCACCTGGATGAGCGCATCAGCGCCTTCGAGCTCGTGTCGCGACCCTGCCTGGAGGCGGTGCTGGCGCACGACAAGGCGGCGCGCGATCCGCTGCCACGCGCGCACGCCTGGTACGTGCTCGCCCGGTTCGACCGGGCGCTCGAGCCCGAGGCGCTGGCCGCGGCGCCGCAGGTCGAGGATGCAGTCCTCGCCGCGAGCACCGCGCAGGCGCAGTCGCTGTGGCGCATCCGCGAGGGCATTCCCGAAGCGCAGTTCGCCAACGTCAAGCACGACGTCTCGGTGGCGGTCTCCAGGGTGCCGGAGCTCATCGCGCGCGCCGAGGCGGCGCTGCAGTCGCAGTTCCCGGGCGCGCCGCTGTACGCCTTCGGGCACATCGGCGACGGCAACATCCACTTCAACGTCGGCGACGCGGCGCTCCTCGCGCGCCGCGAGGAGGTGAACCGCGTCGTCTACGGCGTGGTCGCGGCGCTGGGCGGGTCGATCTCCGCGGAGCACGGCCTCGGGCAGATGAAACGCGAGGCGATCCGG
>CAZAEG010000065.1:0-7441 GCA_964484035.1 uncultured Enterobacteriaceae bacterium
CTCGGCCTGCTGCGGGCGGCCGCGCACGGTGAAGCGCGCGCCGCGGCGCGCGATGGACACGTCGAGCGCCGTCTCGATCTGGCGCAGGTTGGCATCCAGCGCGCCGCACAGCCGCGCCAGGCGCCGGTTGTCCACGGGATCCAGCTGGACTTCCAGCGCCTTGCTAGGCATCCAGGTGCTCGCCGCGCAGCGAATGCGACAGTGCCGCGGTGATGCGCACGTCGGCAAAGCGCCCGACGAGCGCCGCGTCGCCCGGGAAGTTCACCACGCGGTTGTTGGCGGTGCGCCCCGCGAGCTCACCGTGGCCTTTCTTCGCAGGCCCTTCGACCAGGACGCGCTCGAGGCCGCCCACCATGGATTCGCTGACCGCGCGCGCCTGCGCTTCGAGCAGCGCCTGCAGCCGCTGCAGGCGCTCGCGCTTCACGGCTTGCGGCGTCGCATCGGGAAGTTCCGCCGCCGGCGTGCCCGGGCGCGGGCTGTAGAGGAAGGAAAACGAGCCGTCGAACTGCAGCTCGCGCGCGAGCGCGAGCGTGGCTTCGAAATCGGCTTCGGTCTCGCCCGGAAAGCCGACGATGAAATCCGACGACAGGCTCAGCCCGGGGCGCGCTTTGCGCAGGCGCCGCGCGATGGAGCGGTATTCGAGCGCGGTGTAGCCGCGCTTCATCGCGGCGAGCACGCGATCGGCGCCCGATTGCACCGGCAGGTGCGCGTGCGGCGCGAGGCTCGGCAGCTCCGCGTGCGCGTCGATCAAACGCTGCGTGAACTCGCGCGGGTGCGAGGTGGTGTAGCGGATGCGCTCGAGGCCGTCGATCTCGGCGACGTAGCGCAGCAGCTCCGCGAAATCGGCCGCCTCGCCGCCGATCACGCCGCGCCAGGCGTTCACGTTCTGGCCGAGCAGCGTCACTTCCTTGGCGCCGCGCGCGGCGAGTGCGGCGATCTCACGCACCACGTCCTCGAACGGCCGCGAGACTTCCTCGCCGCGCGTGTAGGGCACGACGCAGAAGCTGCAGTACTTGCTGCAGCCTTCCATGATGGAGACGAAAGTGCTGGCGCCGACGCTGCGCGGCTCGGGCAGGCGGTCGAATTTCTCGATCTCGGGGAAGCTCACATCGACCTGGGGCGTCCCGGTGTCGCGGCGCTTCGCCAGCAGCTCGGGCAGCCGGTGCAGCGTCTGCGGGCCGAACACCACGTCGACGTAGGGCGCGCGCGTCACGATGCCGGCGCCCTCCTGGCTGGCGACGCAGCCGCCGACCGCGATCATGAGGCGCGGATTGGCGCGCTTGAGGTGCTTCACGCGCCCGAGGTCGGCGAACACCTTGTGCTGGGCCTTTTCTCTCACCGAGCAGGTGTTGAACACGATCACGTCCGCGTCCTCGGGGCGCGCGGCGGGCGCGAGCGCCTCGGCCGCGGCGAGCACGTCGGCGATCCTGGCCGAGTCGACCTCGTTCATCTGGCAGCCGTAGGTGCGCAGGTAGAGCTTGCCGCTCATTGCCGGGCTTCCTGCGCCGTGAGGATCCACACCCCGGACACCTCGCCCTGCGCGTTCAGCGTGTATTTGACCGGGCTGCCGGCGGGGATCGCCGCCGGCATGACGATACGGTTGTGCGCATCGCGCACCTGCGCGCCGCGCGACAGGCGCGCCAGCTTGCCGTCGATTTGCACGATCATCTCCTGCATATGGCGGATCTTGCCGAGCTTGGCCTGCGCGGGCAGCGCGCGCAGCTGCGCGTAGGCGGTCGCGACGAGCAGGGCGAGGAGAGCGGCGGCCAGCAAGCGCGTCATCGGCATGCGGCGGGAAAGGATAAGTGGTGGCGAATCAGGGACTCGAACCCCGGACACACGGATTATGATTCCGCTGCTCTAACCAGCTGAGCTAATTCGCCACGCATGGCGGATTTTAATCCAGAATGCGCGCATGGATGTCGACGTCGCCATCGTCGGCGCGGGGCTCGCGGGCGCGGCGCTGGCGCGCGCGGCGCGCGGGCTGAGCATCGCCCTGGTGGCGGACGAGCCGGCCGTGCCGGCGGCGCCCGCGCAGGGCTTCGATTCCCGCGTGTACGCGATCACGCCCGGGAACGCAGCTTTCCTCGGTGCGCTCGGCGCCTGGCCGCGCCAGGCGACGCCGGTGCACGCGATGCGCGTGTTCGGCGACGACGGCCGCTCGCTCGTCGAATTCGACGCCTATCGGTCCGGGGTCGGCGAGCTCGCGTGGATCGCCGAGGACGGCGCGCTGCAGAGAGCGCTGCGCGCTTCGCTCGAGGACGCCGACCAGGTTCGCAGCCTCGCGCCCGTGCGCCTGGAACGGCTGGACGTTGCGCCCGACAGGGCGCGGCTGCTGCTGCGCGGCGGCCGCACGCTCGACGCGCGGCTCGTCGTGGGCGCGGACGGCGCGCAATCCCTGGTGCGCGAGCAGGCCGGAATCGCCGCCACCGCCACCGCCTATCGGCAGCGCGCCGTCGTGGCCAATTTCTCGTGCGAGCGCGCGCATCGCCATTGCGCCTACCAGTGGTTCCAGGGCGGCCCGGTTCTGGCGCTGCTGCCCCTGCCGGGCGATCACGTCTCGATGGTCTGGTCGACCGGCGAGGACGAGGCCGAGCGGCTGCTCGCGCTCGAGCCGCAGGCGCTCGAGCGCGCCGTCGCCGCAGCGAGCGGCCACGTGCTCGGCGAGCTCCGCCTGGTGACCCCGGCGCGCGCCTTTGCGCTGCGCCGCCTCGCGGCGCGCCGCACGGTGGCGCCGCGCGTGGCGCTGATCGGCGACGCCGCGCACGTCATCCACCCGCTTGCCGGCCAGGGGGCCAACCTCGGCCTGCAGGACGCACGCGAGCTGGCCGCGGTGCTCGGCGCGCGCGAGCCGAAGCGCGACCCCGGCGAGCTGCGCCTCCTGCGCCGCTACGAGCGCGCGCGCGCGCTCGAGGTCGGCGCGATGGACGCGACGGTGCACGGCCTCTACCGGCTGTTCGCGGCGCCGGCGCGTTCCTTTGCAATCCTGCGCAATGCCGGATTGAACCTGACGGACCGCATGCCGGTCATAAAGAATCTCCTCATCAGACAGGCCATGGCGTGAACAAATTCCTGATTGCAGCCGCGGCGGCGCTGTTCGCCGCCGCGAGCGCGTTCGCCGACGAGGCGAAGATCCGAAGCGTGGTCGAAGCCGCGCTCGGCGGTGCGCGGGTCGAAGGCGTGCAGCCCGCGCCGGTGCCCGGGCTGTACGAGGTGCGCTTCCAGGCGCGCGGCGGCCCGCAGATCATCTACACCGACGCCGAGGCGAACTACATCTTCCAGGGCAGCCTGTACGACACGCGCAGCCGCGAGAACCTGACCGAGGTGCGGCTGAGCAAGCTGACGGCGATCCGCTTCGAGTCGCTGCCGCTGGATCTCGCGGTGCAGGTGCGCCGCGGCAACGGCAAGCGCGTGCTGGCGATGTTCTCCGATCCCTACTGCCCCGCCTGCCGCCAGTTCGAGCAGACGCTGGCGCAGATCGACGACATCACCATCTATTACTTCATGTACCCGGTGATCCGCCCGGAGCTGGCGGATCACTCCAGGGCGGTGTGGTGCTCGGCGGACCGCGCCAAGGCGTGGCTGGAGCTCGCCGCGCGCGCCCAGGCGAAGGTGCCGGCGGGCAAGGCCGATTGCGCCACGCCCGTCGAGCGCGTGCTCGAACTGGGCCGCTCGCTCGGCGTGAATTCGACGCCGACGCTATTCTTCACCACGGGCGAGCGCGCGCGCGGCGGATTGCAGGCCGCGGACCTGCGCGCCAAGCTCGATGAAGCCGCGCGCGCCAGGTAGGCGCTAAGGCAGGGGCCGCGGCAGCGGCGCGCCGCGGGGCCAGAGCACCCACAGGCGCCCGGGCTGGCGCATGCGTCCGGCGAGCTCGCCGGCTTGCGCGCCCGAGCCCCAGAAGAAATCGGCCCGCAGCGCGCCGCGAATCGCGCCCCCGGTGTCCTGGGCCATCACCAGCCGCTCGAGCGGCTGTGGCGAAAGCGGATAGGTGGTGGCGAGAAACACCGGCGCGCCCAGCGGGACGAACTTCGGGTCCACGGCGATGCTGTAGCCGGCTTCCAACGGCACGCCGAGGGCGCCGATCGGCCCGTCCTCGGCGGGCAGCTCGCGCAAGAACACGTAGCTCGCGTTGTGGCTGAGCGCCTCCTGCAGGCGAGCGGGGTTGGCCGCCGCCCAGGCCTTGATGCCCTGCATCGAGGCCTGCTCGAGGGCGAGCTCGCCGCGCTCGACGAGGTGCCGGCCGAGCGAGCGGTACGGATGGCCGTTCTGCTCGGCGAAGCCGACGCGGATGCGCTCGAGCGCGTCGAGCTGGATCTGCCCGGAGCCCTGCACCTGCAGGAAGAACAGCTCCACCGGATCCTCGACCCAGGCGATGACCGGGGCGTCGATGGCGCCGTTGCGCGTGAGAATCTCGCCGCGCGAATAGTAGGGCTGCAGCCGCCGGCCGCTGAGCCGGCCGCGCAGGCGCATGCCGCGCAGCTCCGGATACTGCGCGGCGAGGTCCACCACCACCAGATCGTCGGGCACGCCGTGCACGGGCTGCGCGAAGCGCGCGCTCGGGCTGCGGCTGCCTGCCAGCACGGGCTCGTAGTAGCCGGTGACCAGCCCCTCGCGCGCGCCGTCGGGTGCGACGACGGCGTAGGCGGCGAAGGCGCCTTCGTAAAAGGCGCGCGCCGCGGCTTCGTCGCCCGCGGGCAGCGCGCGCGCGGCCTCGCAGGCCTCGTGCATCGCCTGGCCGGGCGCCACGCGCGCGCAGCCGGCGACAAACGCACGCACGCTCGCGGCGAGCGGCGCGCTGCTCCAGCCGGGCAGCGCCGCGAAATCCACCGGCTCGTAGCGCGCCGCAATCGATAGCGTCGGTGGCGGGCACGGGCAGGGAACCTGCGCGCATCCGGCGGCCAGTAGAATCGTCCCCAGCATGTGGGTCGTGATCCTGGAAATGCTGGCGGCGCTCGCGCTGCTCGTGCTCATCGTCTGGTGGACCTGGCCGAAGACGCCGAAGGACGACGCGTAGGGCTCAGTGCAGCACCCTCGGCACGGAAAGCGTGAATGCCGGGATCGGCGCCTCGAAGCGCGTGCCGTCCTCGGCCACCATCTGGTAGGCGCCGCGCATGGTGCCGACGGGCGTGGCGATGGCCGTACCGCTGGTGTACTCGAAGCTCTCGCCGGGCTTGAGCATCGGCTGCGCGCCGACCACGCCGAGGCCGCGCACCTCCTGCACCAGGCCCTGCGCATCGGTGATGATCCAGTGCCGGCTGATGAGCTGCGCGGCGACGCTGCCGGCGTTGCGGATGGTGATGGTGTAGGCGAACACGTAGCGCCCCGCGCTCTCGTCGGACTGCTCGGCGAGGTACTGGGTGGCCGCGCCCACGGCCACCTCGTAACGCTTCTCCTGATCCATGCGCGCATTGTAAACTCGCGCCGCCATGACAATCCGCATCGCGCCCAGCATCCTGTCGGCGGATTTTGCCCGGCTGGGCGAGGAGGCGCGCGCAGTAGAGGCCGCCGGCGCCGACCTGCTGCATGTCGACGTCATGGACAACCACTACGTGCCGAACCTCACGGTCGGGCCGCTGGTGTGCGCGGCGCTCAAGCCCCATGTGCGCATGCCGATCGACGTGCACCTGATGGTGAAGCCGGTGGACCGCATCATCCCGGAGTTCGCCAGGGCGGGGGCGAGCATCATCAGCTTTCACCCCGAGGCCTCCGAGCACGTCGACCGCACCCTCGGCCTGATCAAGGAACTGGGCTGCCGGGCGGGCCTCGTGCTCAACCCGGCGACGCCGCTCGACTGGCTCGACCATACGCTGGACAAGCTCGACCTGGTGCTCCTCATGTCGGTCAACCCGGGCTTCGGCGGCCAGCAGTTCATCCGCAGCGTGCTGCCGAAGATCGCCGAGGTGCGCCGGCGCATCGATCGTCTGGGGCGCGACGTCTGGCTGGAGGTGGACGGCGGCGTGAAGGCGGACAACATCGCCGAGATCGCGGCCGCGGGCGCGGACACCTTCGTCGCCGGATCGGCGATCTTCGGCTCGAAGGATTACGCCGCGACCATCCGCGAGATGCGCCGGCGCGTCGACGCTGGTATAGTCCGTACGCCGTGACCCAAAGCGAACCTCTCCGCTGGCAAGCCTGGCGCCCCTGGCGCCGCTAGCACCCCACGCGTCCCGCGCGGCTCGGCGACGCGTCATCCCCGAGGCCGCACGGCTGTTCCCCTGAAGTGAGTTGCAGCGGAGAGATTCATGACCGAGCTCGAGTTCCAACGGCTCGCGCAACAAGGCTATACCCGCATCCCGGTGCTCGCCGAGGCGCGCGCCGACCTCTACACGCCGCTCGCGGTGTACCTGAAGCTCGCCGGCGGACCCTACAGCTACCTGCTCGAATCCGTGGTCGGCGGCGAGCGCTTCGGGCGCTATTCGTTCATCGGCCTGCCTTGCGCCGAGCGCATCGAGGCGCGCGGCACGACTGTGCGTCGCCTGCTGCGCGACGCGCGCGGCGCGGACGTGTGCCTCGAGGAAGCGCAAGGCGACCCGTTCGAGTTCGTGCGCGACTACCTCAAGCGCCACCGCGTCGCGCCGGCGCCGGGAGCGCTGAAGTTCCCGGGCGGGCTGGCCGGCTATTTCGGCTACGAATGCGTGCGCCATGTCGAGCCGCGGGCGCTGGGCGCGGCCAAGCCCGACGCCCTGGGCACGCCCGACATGCTGCTGCTCGTCTCCGACGAGCTGGCGGTGGTTGACAACGTGATGGGCAAGCTGCATCTCGTCGTCTACGCCGATCCGCGCCAGCCGGGGGCATGGCACACCGCCGGCGAGCGGCTCGAGCGCCTGCGTGCCCGGCTCGCGGTGCCGCTGCCCGAGCACGTGGTGCTCGCGCAGCCGCGCGAGGAAGGCGCGCCCGCGCCCCTCAGCCGCTCGGTCACGCAAGCGCAGTTCCTCGCCGCGGTGCGGCGCACGAAGGACTACATCTTCGCCGGCGACTGCATGCAGGTGCAGATCTCGCAGCGCACCTCGCGCGATTTCCGCGCGCCGCCGATTCTGCTGTACCGGGCGCTGCGCGGCCTCAATCCCTCGCCCTACATGTTCTACTTCGATTTCGGCGACCACCACGTGATCGGCGCCTCGCCCGAGATCATGGTGCGCGTCGCGGGCGGGCGCATCACGCTGCGCCCGATCGCCGGCACGCGGCCGCGCGGCGCGACGCCGGAGGACGACGCGCGCATCGCCGAGGAGCTGCTTGCCGACCCCAAGGAGCGCGCCGAGCACGTCATGCTGATCGACCTGGGCCGCAACGACGTCGGCCGCGTCGCCGCCACCGGCAGCGTGCAGGTCACCGAGAAGATGGTCGTGGAGCGCTATTCGCACGTGATGCACATCGTCTCCAACGTGGAAGGGCGCCTGGCCGCGGGCGTGGACGCGCTCGACGTGTTCAAGGCGAGCTT
>CAZAEG010000066.1:0-13002 GCA_964484035.1 uncultured Enterobacteriaceae bacterium
CGACGTCGAACCAGCGGTCGTCGCCGTGGCGCACCACCGGCCCGAGCGGCTCCTTGGAGATCACCTCGGGCAGGATGACGTAGTCGGCGACGTTCTGCGCGCGCGAAGCGCGCACCGACACCAGCCCGGAAACGTCCGTCGTGTACACGTCGCAGCGGCCGGCGAAGAAGGCGCTCACGACCTCCTCGAGCTTTTCGATCACCACCGGCTTGAAGCTCATGCGGTTGGCGCGGAAGTAATCGGCGAGGTTGAGCTCCGTCGTGGTGCCCGGCTGCACGCAGATGGTGGCGCCGTTCAGCTGCTTCGCGCTCGTCACGCCGAGCTTCTTCGGCACCATGAAGCCCTGGCCGTCGTAGTAGTTGGTGCCGACGAAGTTGAGGCCTAGGCCGGTGTCGCGCGTGATGGTCCAGGTGGTGTTGCGGGACAGCACGTCGACCTCGCCCGACTGCAGCGCGGTGAAGCGCTGCTGCGCGGTAAGCGGCGTGTAGCGCACCTTGGACGCATCGCCGAACACGGCCGCCGCGACCGCGCGGCAGGCGTCGACGTCGATCCCCTTCCACACGCCGCGCGAGTCGGGCTGCGAGAACCCGGCGAGGCCGGTATTGACGCCGCATTGCACGTAGCCCTTGGACTTGACCGCGTCCAGGGTGGACTGCGCGTACAGGCTGCCGCTGGTCAGCGCGGCGGCAGCGCAGGCGGCGATGGCGAGACGAGCTTTCATGCGGTCCTCCTCCGTTGGAAAGTGGCCCAGTCTAGTCCGGCCCTGCCGGCTCGCGCAATGGCCGCGAGGCGCACTCCTCGAAGATGCGCGCGCGGCAGCGCGCGCAGATGCCGGGGTCGAGCCTGTCGAAGATGCGCGCGATCGCCTCACGCTTGTCGCGGAACACGGCGTCCTCGCCGACCTCGGCCATGAAGCCGCTCTTGCGGAGCAGGGCCTCGGCGGGCTGGCGCAGGCCCTGCAGCCACAGCCGCCCCCCGGTCCAGCGCCGCGCGCGGGCCTCGCGCGCCAGCGCCTCGCCGCCGGCGATGTCGAGGAAGTTGATGTTGCGCGCCACCACCAGCAGGTGCTTCTGCTCGCGCGCCACCGCGCGCAGCGTCTCGAAATGCGACTCGACGTGGTCCACGGCGCCGAAGTAGATCGAGCCCTCGACCGCCATGATCTTCAGCTGCGGGCATTCGACGATGCCCTGCGCCACCGGGCCGAAGCGGCGCACGCTGTGGCGCGGATCGGGCGCCACGGCGCGCATCTGCGGGCGCGAGGTGCGGTTGAGGTAGACGATCAGCGACAGCGTCACCCCGATCAGGATGGCGACCTCGAGGTTCATGAGCAGCGTGGCGGCGAACGTGAACACGAGCACTGCCGCCTCGCTGCGGCTGGCGCGCAGGATGGCGCGGATTGAGGCGAAATCGAACAGCCCCCAGGCCACCATGAAGAGCAGCGCCGCCATGGCGGCGAGCGGCAGGTGCGCGAGCAGGGGGGCGACGGCGAAGGTCACCGCGATGAGCAGCGGCGCCGACAGCGCGGCGGCGAGCGGGGTGCGCGCGCCCGCCTCGTAGTTGAGCCCCGAACGGTTGAACGAGGCCGAGCTCGGGTAGCCGGAGAAGAAGCTCGCCGCGACGTTGGAGAGGCCCTGGCCGACGAACTCCTGGTTGGCGTCGATCCGCTGCCCGGACTTGAGGGCGACCGCGCGCGCGATGGACATGGCCTCGGTAAGCGAGAGCAGGGTGACGCCGACGGCGATGCCCATGAGGGTCTTGAGCGTATCGGCGGACAGGTCGGGCGCGGACAGCGGCGGCAGCGCCCCGGCCAGCTTGCCGAGCGTGCGAATGCCGCTCTGGCCGGCGCCCAGCCAGGCGTTGATCGCGAAGCCGGCGAGGCCGCCGGCGGCGAGCGCCACGATCATGAACGGCAGCTTGCGCAGGTAGCGCCGCGCGAGCACGCCGGCGGCGAGCGTGATCGCGCCGACCAGCACCACCCAGGGCTTCAGTTCGAGGAACTGCGACAGGAACGCGCGCAGCGTCGACAGGAAGGCGCTGCTCGCCGGAAGATCGATGCCGAAGAAATTGCGCAGCTGGCTGGCGATGATGAGCACCGCGGCGCCCGCGGTGAAGCCGACCACCACGCCGTGCGAGACGAAATTGACCACGCGCCCCAGGCGCAGCAGGCCCATCGCCAGCATGATCGCGCCCGACATGAAAGCGAGCGTGAGCGCGAGGCTGATGTACTGCGCCGAGCCCGGCGCCGCGAGCGGCGCGAGGGTCGCGAACACGTACAGCGAGACGGCATTGGTCGGGCCCGAGACCGCGTGCCACGACGAGCCGAAGAAGGCCGCCACCACGGCGGGCACCATGGCGCAGTACAGGCCATACTCCGGCGGCAGGCCGGCGAGCGTGGCGAACGCCACGCCCTGCGGCAGCACGACGATGGCGCCGATCAGCGCGGCGCCGGCGTCGGCGCGCAGCGTGGTGCGCGTGACGCGCGGCCACCAGGCGAGAAACGGCAGAAAACGCGCGAGTGCGGGCGGCGGCGGCAAGGTCGGCGGAATCTTCTCTTAGGGGTGCAATCTTAGCTAACATAGCTGCGCATGCCCCGCCTCGCGGCCAATGTTTCCCTGATGTTCCCTGAAGTTCCGTTTATGGAGCGCTTCGCGGCGGCCGCGCGCGCCGGGTTCCGCTACGTCGAGTACCAGTTTCCCTACGCCTTCGGCAGCGCGGCCGAGGTGGCGCAGCGCGCGCGCGACGCCGGCGTCGAGGTGGTGCTGCACAACCTGCCGGGCGGCGACGCGGCCAAGGGCGATCGCGGCATCGCCTGCCAGCCCGCGCGCGTGGCCGAGTTCCGCGAGGGCGTGGCGCGCGCGATCGAGTACGCCCAGGCCGTCGGCTGTGCGCGCCTGAACGCGCTCGCCGGCGTCGCACCCACGGGAGTCGCGCCGGAGCTCCTGTTCGAAACGCTGGTGGAGAACCTGCGCTATGCCGCGGGCAAGCTCGCGGTCGCGGGCCTGACGCTGCTCACCGAGCCGGCGAACCGGCGCACCATCCCGGATTTCTTCCTCAGCTCCTCGCGCCAGGCGCTCGAGGCGATCGACGCCGCCGGCAGCGCCAACCTGATGCTGCAATACGACATCTTCCACATGCAGATCGTCGAAGGCGATCTGGCGAAGACGCTCGAGCGGCTGCTGCCGCGCATCGGCCACATGCAGCTCGCCGACGTGCCGGATCGCCACGAGCCTGGCACGGGCGAGATCAACTTCGATTTCCTGCTGGCGCACATCGACCGCCTGGGCTACCCGGGCTGGATCGGCTGCGAGTACGTTCCGCAGGGCGATACGGTCGCGGGGCTGGCGTGGGCGAAGCGCTACCTGTAGCGGGGCGCGAGCGCCAGCGTGCCGTGGCGCAGGCGCTGCGCGCATTCCTGCCCGCACGCGCCGTGCTGTGGCAGGAAGAGGACACGCGGCCCTACGAATGCGACGGGCTCACCGCGTACCGCCAGGTGCCGATGGTGGTGGCGCTGCCGGAGACCGAGGCGCAGGTGCAGGAGATCCTGCGCGCCTGCCACGCGCTCGGCGTGCCGGTGGTGCCGCGCGGCGCGGGCACCGGGCTCTCGGGGGGCGCGCTGCCGCCGGGCGACGGCGTGCTGCTGTCGCTCGCCAAGTTCATGCGCATCGTGCGCGTCGATCCCGTGGCGCGCATCGCCGTCGTGCAGCCGGGGGTGAGGAATCTCGCGATCTCGGATGCCGCCGCGCCGTTCGGCCTGTATTACGCGCCCGACCCCTCGAGCCAGATCGCCTGCACCATCGGCGGCAACGTGGCCGAGAATTCCGGCGGCGTGCACTGCCTGAAATACGGGCTCACCGTGCACAACGTGCTGCGCGTGCGCGGCTTCGCCGTGGACGGCGAGCCGCTCGATTTCGGCGCCGAGGCGCTCGATGCGCCCGGGCTCGACCTGCTCGCGCTCGTCGTCGGCTCCGAGGGCATGCTCGCGGTGGCCACCGAGATCACGGTGAAGCTCCTGCCCAGGCCGCCCGCGGCGCGCGTCGTCATGGCCTCGTTCGACGACCTGCAGAAGGCGGGCGACGCGGTCGCCGCGGTGATCGCCGCGGGCATCATTCCGGCGGGTCTGGAGATGATGGACCGGCCGGCGACGCGTGCGGTGGAGGAATTCGTCGGCGCCGGATACGACCTCGAGGCGGCGGCGATCCTGCTGTGCGAGGCCGACGGCCTGCCCGAGGAAGTCGAGGAGGAGATGGCCAAGGTGAAGGCGGTGCTCGCGCGCGCCGGCGCCACGCGCCTCACGGAGTCGCGCGACGAGGCCGAGCGGCTGCGCTTCTGGTCGGGCCGCAAGGCGGCGTTCCCCGCGATGGGCCGCATCTCGCCCGACTACTACTGCATGGACGGCACCATTCCGAGAAAGCGCCTGGGCGAGGTGCTCGGCTTCATCGGCGACATGGAGAAGAAGTACGGCCTGCGCTGCCCGAACGTGTTCCACGCCGGCGACGGCAACCTGCACCCGCTGATCCTGTTCGACGCCAACGACGCCGGCGAGCTGAAGCGCACCGAGGACTTCGCGGCGGAGGTGCTGCAGAAGTGCATCGCCGTGGGCGGCACCATCACCGGCGAGCACGGCGTGGGCGTGGAGAAGATCAACGAGATGTGCGCGCAGTTCGGCGAAGCGGAGCTCGCGCTGTTCCACGCCGTGAAGCGCGCCTACGATCCGGCGGGCCTGCTCAACCCCGGCAAGGCGGTGCCGACGCTCGCGCGCTGCGCGGAGTTCGGCCGCCGGCACGTGCATGCCGGCGCGCCGCCGCACGGGCAGTTGCCGCGCTTCTGATGTCGGCGGCGCTGCGCGAGCGCATCCGCGAGGCGGCGGGCCGCGGGACGGCCCTGCGGCTGCGCGGCGGCGGCAGCAAGGATTTCTACGGCGGCGCGCCGCGCGGCGAGGTCCTGGACACGCGCGCGCACGCCGGCATCGTCGACTACGAGCCGACCGAGCTGGTGGTGACGGCGCGCTGCGGCACGCCGCTCGCCGAGCTCGAAGCCGCGCTCGGCGCGCAGGGCCAGATGCTCGCCTTCGAGCCGCCGCACTTCGGCGGCGGCGCCACGCTCGGCGGCTGCGTCGCGGCGGGACTCTCGGGGCCGCGGCGCGCCGCGGCCGGGGCACTGCGCGATTTCGTTCTCGGCGCGCGCCTCATCGACGGGCGCGCGCGCGAGCTCGCTTTCGGCGGGCGCGTGATGAAGAACGTGGCCGGCTACGACGTCTCGCGCCTGCTCGCGGGCTCCCTCGGCACGCTCGGCCTGATCCTGGAAGTCTCGCTCAAGGTGCTGCCGCGGCCCGCGGCCGAGCGCACGCTGCGCCTGGAGCTGCCGCAGGCGAGGGCGATCGAGCAGCTCAACCGCTGGGCGGGCACGCCGCTGCCGGTCTCGGCGAGCGCCTGGCGCGACGGGGAGCTCTGGCTGCGCCTGTCGGGCGCCGAGGCCGCGGTGCGCGCCGCCGCGCAGGCGCTCGGCGGCCAGACTCTGGCGGAGGACGACGCGACCCGCTTCTGGACAGGCGTGCGCGAGCACAGCGACGCCTTCTTCGCGGGCGATGCGCCCGTGTGGCGCCTGTCGCTGCCCTCGAGCGCGCCGCCGCTCGAGCTGCCGGGCGAGCCGCTCATCGAGTGGGGCGGCGCGCTGCGCTGGCTGCGCACGCAGGCCGCCGCGGCAACGGTGCGCGGGGTGGCGGCACGCGGCGGCGGCCACGCGACGCTGTTTCGCGGCGGCGACAAGGCGGCGGGCGTCTTCGCGCCGCTCGCCCCGGCGCTCGCGCGCCTGCACCGTGAGCTGAAGGCGGCATTCGACCCGGCGGGCGTGGTCAATCCCGGGCGCCTGTACCCGGACTTCTAGCCGCAGGCCTACCCCTTGGGCACCTTCTTCTCCTGCTCCCGCATGTTGGCGCGCACGAAATCGGCGTACTGCGACTGCGGATACTTGGCGAGCAGCGTGGCGTACAGCTTGAGCGCATGCTGCGCCTGGCCGGCGTCGCCGGCGCGCACCGCGACTTCGACCAGGCGCTTCTGCGCGCCCGCGGCATCGCCGGCGAGCGCGGCGCCGGCGTGCAGCGCCCAGGCGGCTTCCAGGTACGCGCCCTGCGCAAGCAGTGCGCGGCCGAGACCTTCCCACGCCGCGGGCTCCAGCGTGAGCCTGGCGCGCTCGGCGACCACGGCGAGAAACGCCTTTGCCGCGTCGGTGCTGCGGCCGGCGGCGAGCGCGGCGCGGATCGCCTCGCCGGTAGCGGCGATCGGGTCGGCGCTCGCCGCCGGCGCGGCCACCGCGGCGGGCGTGACCGTGGCGGGCGGCAGTTTCGCCGCCTGCGGCTTCGCGCGCAGCATCTCGGCGATGAACTGCGCCTCGCGCTCGCGCGCGAACGCCTTGCGCGCCTTCAACTTGCGCAGGACGATCACCACCCACACCACGACCCCGACCAGCACGGCGAGGGTGGCGAGGATGACGAACGTCTGCATGGAACGAGTATAGCGGCCCGCCGATGCAGACCGAACTGGCCGCCTTCATCCGCGACACGCCCGAGGGCCGGGAGGCCGAGGCCATCCTGCGCAAGTGCGTGCACTGCGGCTTTTGCACCGCGACCTGCCCCACCTACCAGCTGCTCGGCGACGAGCTCGACGGGCCGCGCGGCCGCATCTACCTCGTCAAGCAGGTGCTGGAGGGCGCGGCGCCGACGGCGCGCACGCAGCTGCACCTCGATCGCTGCCTCACTTGCCGCGCGTGCGAGACGACCTGCCCTTCGGGTGTGCGCTACGGACGCCTCGCCGACATCGGCCGCGGCGTCGTCGAAGCGCGGGTGCCGCGTTCGCCCTGGCAGCGCGCGCAGCGCGCCGCGCTGGCGTTCGCGCTGCCGCGGCGACGGCTGTTCGGCGCGCTGCTCGGCCTGGGGCGCCTGTTCCGCTTCCTTGCGCCGCGGCTCGTGCCGGCGCCGGCGGCCCCCGCCGGCGACTGGCCGGCGCCGCGCCACGCGCGCCGCATGCTCGTCCTCGCCGGCTGCGTGCAACCGGCGCTCGCGCCGCGCATCAACGCGGCGGCGGCGCGCGTGCTGGACCGCATCGGCGTGTCGCTCATCGAGGCGCCGGGCGCGGGCTGCTGCGGCGCGCTGCGCTATCACCTCAACGACCAGGACGCGGGCCTGGACGACATGCGCGCACTGATCGACGCCTGGTGGCCGGACGTGGCGCGCGGCGAGATCGAAGCCATCGTCATGACGGCGAGCGGCTGCGGCGTGACCGTGAAGGAGTACGGCCACCTGCTCGCGCACGACCCGGCCTACCGGGACAAGGCGGCGCGCATCGCGGCGCTCACCCGCGACCTGAGCGAGGTGATCCCGCCCGAGTCTATCGCCGAGCGCTCCGGCCTGGGACGCATCGCCCTGCATGCCCCGTGCTCGCTGCAGCACGGGCAGCAGCTGCGCGGCCACGCCGAGCAGCTGCTCGCGCGCGCGGGCTTCGAGCTCGCGCCGGTGCCGGAGGCGCACCTGTGCTGCGGCTCCGCGGGCACCTACTCGATTCTGCAGCCGGTGCTGTCGCGCGAGCTGCGCGGCCGCAAGCTCGCGGCGCTGCAGAGCGGGCTGCCGGTGGGCATCGTCACCGCGAACATCGGCTGCCTCGTGCATCTGCAGGCGGGCGCAACCGTGCCGGTCGCGCACTGGGTGGAACTGCTCGACGAGGCGCTGCAAGGGTAATATTTGCCGGATGCTGGTCCGCGCCGCCTGCCCGCACGACTGTCCCGACACTTGCGGCATGCTGGTGACGGTCGAGGACGGCGTCGCCGTCAAGATCCAGGGCGACCCCTCGATGCCGTTCACGCAGGGCACGCTTTGCACCAAGGTCGCGCACTACCTCGAGCGCACCTACGCGCCCGAGCGGCTGCTGCACCCCCTCAGGCGCACCGGGCCCAAGGGCAGCGGCCGCTTCGAGCGCATCGGCTGGGACGCGGCGCTCGATGAGATCGCCGCGCGCCTGAGGACGCTCGCGGCGGACGATCCGCAGACCATCCTGCCCTTGAGCTACGCCGGCACCATGGGCATGGTGCAGTACAGCTCCATGGACCGGCGCTTCTTTCACCGCCTCGGCGCCTCGATCCTCGATCGCACGCTGTGTTCCTCGGCGGGCAAGGCGGGCATCAAGGCGACGCTCGGCGGCTCGGTGGGCATGGACCCCGAGCGCTTCGACGAGGCAAGGCTGATCCTGCTCTGGGGCGCGAATCCCGTGGTGTCCAACCTGCACCTGTGGTCGCGCGTGCAGGAGGCCAAGCGCCGCGGCGCCAAGGTCGTCGCCATCGATCCGTACCGCAGCCTCTCGGCCGAGAAGTGCACCCAGCACGTCGCGCTCCTGCCGGGCACCGACGGCGCGCTCGCGCTCGCCATGATGCACGTGCTGATCGCCGAGGGCCTGCTCGATCGCGACTACATCGCGCGCCATACGCTCGGTTTCGACGCGCTCGCCGAGCGGGTGAAGCAGTACACGCCGCAATGGGCGGCACCGGTCTGCGGCCTGAAGGTCGAGGAGATCGTGCAGCTCGCGCGCGACTACGGGTCGGCGAAGCCCGCCGCGATCCGCCTCAACTACGGCATGCAGCGCCATGCCGGCGGCGGCATTGCCGCGCGCACCATTGCCTGCCTGCCCGCGCTTACCGGTGCCTGGCGCGACGCGGCGGGCGGCATCGTGCTCACGACCGCGGACTTCTACGGCTTCGACCACGCGGGGCTCGAGCGGCCCGACCTGCTGGCGGGGCGCCGGCCGCGAGTGATCAACCACGCGCGCACCGGCGAGGCGCTCACCGCCGCAACGCCGCCGGTGAAGGCGGTGATTATCTACAACAACAATCCGGTGGCGGTGTGCCCCGACTCGGAGAAGGTGCTCGCCGGCTTCCGGCGCGAGGACCTGTTCTGCGTGGTGATGGATTCCTTCATGACCGACACGGCCGACTATGCCGACCTCGTGCTGCCCGCCACCACGCAGCTCGAGCACTACGACGTGCACAAGTCCTACGGGCACCTCTACGCGCTCGCCAACAGCCCGGCGATCGCGCGGGTGGGCGAGTCGCTGCCCAATTCCGAGGTGTTCCGGCGGCTGGCCGCGCGCATGGGGTTCGAGGAGCCGTGCTTCCGCGATTCGGACGAGGACATCTGCCGCACGGCGCTCGCCTCCACGCAACCGCGCATGCGCGGCATCGACTGGGATGAGATGAAGAGCCGGGGCTGGCAGCGCCTCGACGTGCCCGAGCGCTTCGCGCCCTTCGCCGCGGGCGGCTTTCCCACGCCCTCGGGCAAGTGCGAGTTCTACAGCGCGGCGCTCGCGGCGCAGGGTCTCGACCCGCTGCCGTTCTACAACCCGCCGGCGGAGGGCGCCGCGCCGGACACGCTGCAGTTCATCTCGCCGCCGGCGCGCAACTTCCTCAACTCGAGCTTCGCGCACTTGAAGCGCTTCCGCGACCTGGAGGGCGAGCCGCGCCTGGAGATGCACGCCGCGGACGCCGCGGCGCGCGGCATCCGCGACGGCGATCTCGTCCGTGTCTTCAACGCGCGCGGCAGCCTGCGGCTGCGCGCGCGCGTCAACGACCGGCCGCGCCGCGGCGTGGTGGTCGCGCCTTCGGTGTGGTGGAAAAAGCATTCGCCGGACGGCGGCAACGCCAACAACCTCACCGCGCAGCGCACCACTGACCTGGGCGGCGGCGCCACGTTCTACGACTGCCGGGTGCAGGTGGAGCCCGCTGCCTAGCGCCGCGCTGCGGTACAGTGCGCGCATGGGTTCGCTCGCGCGCCTGGCGCGCTTTCTCGCCCCCTACCGCTGGCGCGTCGCCGCGGCGCTCGCCGCGCTGCTGGCGGCGGCGGCGTGCGTGCTGGCGCTGGGGCAGGGGCTCAAGTACGTCGTCGACGCGGGCTTCGGCAGCGGCGAGCCGCGCCTGCTCGACCAGGCGCTCGCCGCCGCGGTCGCGGTGGCGGTGACGCTCGCCGTCGCCACCTACTTCCGCTTCACCCTGATGATGAGCACCGGCGAGCGCGTGGTGACCGACCTGCGCCGCGCGGTGTTCGACCATCTGCTCGCGCTCTCGCCCGGGTTCTTCGAGAGCGCGCGCACCGGCGAGGTGATCTCGCGCCTGGCGAGCGACACGACCGTGGTGCAGCAGGTCGTCGGCTATGGCCTGTCGATGTTCGTGAGGAACCTCCTCATGATGACGGGCGCCGCCGCCATGCTCTTTTTCACCAGCTGGAAGCTGGCGGCGCTGGTGCTCGTCGGCGTGCCCGCGACCCTGGTGCCGATTCTGCTGCTCGGGCGGCGCGTGCGGCGCCTGTCGCGCGCCAGCCAGGACCGCGTGGCCGACGTCGCGGCGCACGTCGACGAGGCGATCCATGAAGTGCGCACGGTGCAGGCTTACGCGCACGAGGACGCCGACCGCGCGGCGTTCGCGCGCCACGCCGAGGCCGCCTACGCCGCCGCGGCCGCGAGCATCGGGCAGAAAGCGGCGCTGATCGCCACGGTGATGCTGATCGCGTTCTGCGCGGTGGGCGTGATCCTCTGGGTGGGCGGGCGCGAGGTGCTCGCCGGGCGCCTGACGCCGGGCGAGCTTTCGGCCTTCGTGTTCTACGCCGGCGTGGTCGCCACCGGCGCGGGCACCGTGTCCGAGGTGTGGGGCGACCTGCAGCGCGCCGCCGGCGCGACCGAGCGGCTGTTCGAGCTGCTCGACGCGCAGCCCGCGATCGCGGCGCCGGCCGCGCCGCAACCGGCGCCGCGATCGCCGCGCCTGTACGAATTCGACGACGTCGGCTTCGCCTACGCCGGCCGGCCGCAGGCGCCGGCGCTCGATCGCTTCAGCCTGCGCCTCGCCGCGGGCGAGCGCGTGGCGCTGGTCGGCCCGTCCGGCGCGGGCAAGAGCACGGTGCTCGCGCTGCTGCTCAGGTTCTATGACCCGCAGGCGGGCGCCCTCCGCATCGACGGCACGGACCTGCGCGACATGGATCCGCGGGCGCTGCGCCGCCTGATCGCGGTGGTGCCGCAGGATCCGGTGATCTTCGCCGCGAGCGCCTTCGACAACGTGCGCTACGCCCGCCCCGAGGCGAGCCGCGCCGAGGTGGAGCGCGCCTGCGGCGAGGCGTTCGCGCTCGAGTTCATCGAGCGCCTGCCGCAGGGACTGGACACGCCGCTCGGCGAGCGCGGCGTGACGCTCTCGGGCGGCCAGCGCCAGCGCCTGTCGATCGCGCGCGCGCTGCTCGCCGACCGCCCGCTGCTGCTCCTCGACGAGGCCACGAGCTCGCTCGATGCCGAGAGCGAGCGCATGGTGCAGCAGGCGCTCGAGCGCCTGGAGCGCGGGCGCACCACGCTGGTGATCGCGCATCGCCTCGCCACTGTGCAGCACGCCGACCGCATCGTGGTGATGGACCGCGGCGCCATCGTCGCGCACGGCACGCACGCCGAGCTCATGCGCCAGGGCGGGCTGTACGCGAGCCTCGCGCAGCTGCAGTTCCTCGACGGGGAAGCGGCGAGGGTCGTGCGCGCGGCATGAGGAAGTGGGCGGCGCCGCTGCTGCTCGTGCTCGGCGCCGCAGCGGCGCAGGCCGAGCCGCTGACGGTGGGCTCGAAGCGCTTCACCGAGTCCTACATCCTCGGCGAGCTCCTGGTGCAGGCAGCGGGCGACGCGGTGCACCGGCCGGGCCTGGGCAACACGGCCATCCTGCTCGAGGCGCTGAAGAGCGGTGCCATCGACGTCTATCCCGAGTACACCGGAACCATCGCGCGCGAGATCCTGGGCAGCGATGGCGCGCTGACGCTGCCGCAAATCAACGCGCGCCTTGCCCCGCTCGGCCTCGCCGCCGGCTATCCGCTCGGCTTCAACAACACCTATGCCATCGGCATGCGGCAAGGCGATGCGCTGGCGCGGATCTCGGACTTGGCGCAGCGGCCGCAGCTGCGGCTGGGCTTCTCGCACGAGTTCCTCGGCCGGCGCGACGGCTGGCCGGGACTGAAAGCCGCCTATGAACTGCCGCAGGCGCCGCGAGGCTTGGACCACGGCCTTGCCTACGAGGCGCTCGCAGCCGGCGAGCTGGACGCCATCGACCTCTACTCTACCGACGCCAAGATCACACGCTACGGCATTGCCGTGCTGGCCGACGACAAGGGCTTCTTTCCGGCCTACGAGGCGGTACTGCTCTACCGCGCCGACGCGCCGCGGCGCTTTCCCGCCGCGTTCACCGCCTTCGCGCGGCTCGAGGGCCGCATCGACGAGCCGCGCATGCGGCGCATGAACGCCGCGGCGGAGCTGGAGGGCCGCAGCTTCGCGCAGGCCGCGCGCCTGCTCGAGGGCACGCAGCCGACGCGCGCGCAGTCGCGCAGTTTCCTCGCGCTGCTGTTCGGCGCGGACTTCTGGCGCCTGACGCGCGAGCACCTGGTGCTCGTTTTCGCCTCGCTCGCCGCGAGCATCGCGCTGGGCGTGCCGCTCGGCGTCGCCGCGGCGAAGCGCCCGCGCCTCGCGCAGCCGATCTTCGCGGGGGTGGGCGTGATCCAGACCATCCCGGCGCTCGCGCTCTTCGCCTTCCTCATCGCGCTGATGGGCGCGATCGGCACCGCGCCCGCGCTGTTGGCGCTGTTTCTCTATGCGCTGCTGCCGATCGTGCGCAACACGCATGCGGGGTTCGAGGGCGTCGGCGCGGGCATGCGCCAGGCGGCGATGGCGCTGGGATTGGGAGCGGGCGCGCGCCTGCGCCTGGTCGAGCTGCCGCTCGCGCTGCCCACGATTCTCGCCGGCATCAAGACCTCCGCGGTGATCAACGTCGGCACCGCGACCATCGCCGCCTTCGTCGGCGCCGGCGGCTACGGCGAGCGCATCGTCTCCGGGCTTGCGCTGAACGACACCGCGATGTTGCTCGCGGGCGCGGTGCCCGCCGCGGCGCTCGCGCTTCTCGTGCAGGGGGCGTTCGAGCTCGCCGAGCGGCGCCTGGGCTGGCGGCACCGGGTGGCCG
>CAZAEG010000067.1:0-4471 GCA_964484035.1 uncultured Enterobacteriaceae bacterium
CGGCGGCGACCTCGGCGGCGAGCGGCATGAACGCCATCGCGCATTGCGTGGAAGCGCTGTACGCGAAGGAAGCGAACCCGGTCGTGTCGCTGATGGCGGAGGAGGGCATTCGGGCCCTGGCTGCGTCGCTGCCCTTGATCGTGCGCGATCCGCAGGATCTCGAGGCGCGCGGCGAGGCGCTCTACGGCGCGTGGCTTGCGGGCATGTCGCTCAATGCGGGCATCGCGCTGCACCACAAGCTCTGCCATACGCTGGGGGGCACCTGGAACCTGCCGCACGCCGAGACGCATTCGATCATCCTGCCGCACGCCGTGCGCTACAACCGCGATGCCGCGCCCGAGGCGATGGCGCGCATCGCGCGCGCTCTCGGCGCCAAGGATGCCGCGGGCGGGCTCTACGACCTGGAAATGAAACTCGGTCTCAAGTTGCGGCTCGCCGATCTCGGCGTGCCCGCAAGCGACCTCGAGCGCGCGGCGCGGCTCGCCCTCGAGGCGCCGTACCCGAATCCCGCGCCGGTCACCTACGAAGGCGTGCTCGCGCTCCTGCGAAACGCGCACGCGGGGCTGCGCCCCGGCTGATTTTTGGGCGCATACTGGACGCGAGGAGGAGGAGACCATGCAAAAGACGCTCATCGCCGCGCTGTTCGCAGCGCTTGCCGCGCCCGTATCCGTGGCGCATGCGGAAACATTCCGCCTGACCATCGGCGCGGGTCATCCGGTGCCGGCCGCGTCATGGGTGGCCCCGATGCAGACTTTTCTCCAGGTCGAGGTGAAGAAGCGCGTCGAGCAGAAGACGCCGCACAAGATCGAATGGGTCGAAGCCTACGGCGGCTCGGTGGCCAAGCTGGGCGAGGTGCTGGAAGCGATCGAGAACGGCCTGCTCGACATCGGCGACGTGCACGTGCCCTTCGAGCCGTCGAAGATGCTGGCCTACAACTTCGGCTACTTCGTGCCGTTCGGCACCGAGAACGTGGTGCAGGCGGGAATCGCGGCGCGCAAGGTGTTCGATGCCTACCCGCAGCTGCGCGCGAACCTGGAGAAGCGCTTCAACCAGGTCTACATCGCGACCGGCGCAGTGACCTGCTACAACCTGGTGACCACGTTCCCGTGGACCAAGGTGGAGCAGCTGAGTGGCCGCAAGATCGCCGCGGCGGGCCCGAACATTCCCTGGCTGAAGGCGGTGAACGCGGTGCCCGTGCAGTCCAACCTGAACGAGGCCTACACGTCGCTGCAGACCGGGGTGTACGACGGCTGGATCATGATCCCGGACGCGACCTACTCGTTCAAGCTGCACGAGGTGGCGCGCCACTACACCATCACCAGCTTCGGCGCGATCCCCAACACCATGATCACCATGAACCGCAATACCTGGAGGAAGCTGCCGAAGCAAGTGCAGCAGATCTTCCTCGAGGTGGGCCGCGAGTACACCAAGCTGCAGACCGAGGCCTCGCAGATCAAGGCCGACAATTCCATCAAGGCGATGAAGGACGCAGGCACCACGGTGCGCGAGCTGTCGTGGGAGGAAAAGGTGAAATGGGCCAACGCGCTCACCAACATTCCCAAGGAAAAGGCGGCCGAGATCAGCGCCACGGGAATGCCGGGCGAGGTGGTTTACGCGTACATCAAGAACCTGAAGGACCTCGGCGTCAAGTTCCCCCGGGACTGGACCGCGTCCAAGTAGCACCGCACCTCTGTTTCGCCGCGTCCACTACGGGGTGATGGCCGGGCTGAACGCCGTCGGCTCGGCGTGGGTCGTGGCGATCACGCTGCTGATCTGCGCCGATATTCTCGGGCGCGTGCTGTTCCGGTATCCGCTCGCCGGGGTCCCGGAAATCGTCAAGGTTTCCATCGTCGCCATCGTCTGGCTGCAGATCCCCCACACCCTCAGGATCGGCGGCCACCTGCGTTCTGACATCGTTCTGCGTGCCCTGCCCGGTCGAGGCCGCGCCATCGCGGAGCTCCTCGCCTGTGTCCTGGGGGCGCTGATCTTCGGGCTGCTGGTCTATTCCGGCTGGGACACGATGCTCCTGGCCTGGGAGATGGGCGAATTCGAGGGCGAGCTGCCGGTGCGCGTCCCCACCTATCCGCTGCGCTCCATCGTTCTGCTCGGCGCGGGACTGACTTGCCTGCAGTTCCTGCTGATGGCGGCCGAGGTCATCTGGAGGATGTCGGCCGGAAGGCCGGAGGTGCGGTAGTGCCGGCGCCCACGACGCTGGCGCTCATCAGCGTCGCACTCCTGTTCGCCCTGATCCTGCTCGGCGTGCATATCGGCGTCGCGCTGGCGGCGGTGAGCGTGCTCACGCTGTGGCTCATCATCGGCAAGTTCGAGGTCGCCATCAGCCTGCTGCAGACGACAGCCTACAGTGCAGTGATGGATTATGTGTTCGCGGTGGTGCCGCTGTTCGTGCTGATGGGTGTTTTCGCCACCGTTTCCGGGGCAACGCGCGAGCTGTTCGCTTCCGCCCAGGCCTTGCTCGGGCGCGTCCGGGGAGGCATCGGCATCGCAACGGTCTTCGCCAACGCGGTGTTCGCCGCCATCACCGGCGTGTCGGTGGCTTCCGCCGCCGTGTTCTCGAAAGTCGCGCTGCCGGAAATGGAGCGGCTGAACTACGACCGCAAGTTCAGCCTGGGCATCGTCGCCGGGAGCGCCATCCTGGGCATGCTGATACCGCCTTCGGTGCTGATGATCGTCTACGGCGTGCTCACCGAGCAGGCCATCGGCAGGCTGTTCATTGCGGGCATCCTGCCCGGCATCGTGGTGATGGGGGTTCTGTCGATCGGCATCTGGACGATGGTTCTCGTCAGGCCGCGCCTGGGGGGCCGCCAGGTCGAGGCGCGTCGCCTGGACTTTCGAACCCTGGTGCGGGTGGCGACGGCGCCCTGGGCGGTCGTCGCGCTGGTCGTGCTGGTGATGGGCGGCATCTGGGGCGGTTTCTTCACGCCCACCGAAGCCGGCGCAGTGGGCGCGGCCGGCGGTTTCCTGCTCATCTTCATCAACCGGCAGAAGCTGACCCTGCCTGGCCTGTGGCAGATCCTGCTCGACGCGGGTCAGACCACCGCCAGCATCTTTTTGCTTCTCATCTGCGCGCAGATGTACAGCCGCGTGCTGACCATGTCCGGGCTGGCTGGAAACCTCACGGCCTGGGTCACCGCGCTCGCCATCCCGCCGATCTTCGTCATCCTGGGGTTCATCGTCGTGTTCGTGCTGCTCGGCTGCATCCTCGATTCGACCTCGATCCTCATTCTGACCATTCCGCTGATGCACCCGATCGCCGTGAACCTGGGCTATGACCCGCTGTGGTTCGCGATCGTCGCCATCCTGGCGATCGAAATCGGCCTGTTGACGCCGCCCTTCGGCATGGTGGCCTTCGCCATGAAGTCCGCGATCGGCGATTCGGTGCGGGTCGACGAAATATTCGCCGGCGCGATTCCCTTCATACTGCTGCTGGTCGTTGCGCTCGGCGTCATCGTCGCCGTCCCGCAGCTCAGCACCTGGCTGCCCTCGCTCATGTAGCGTGAGCAGGGACAACTCCGCTTGAAGGCGGGGCCGCGGCCCTGAGCAGCCTCAGAAGCTGAACTGCACGCCCGCCGAGAGCATGTCGAAGTCGTCGCCGTCGATGTCGAATCTCTCCCACTCGAAGCGCACATCGATCCCGCGCGCGATGTTCCAGCCGGCGCCGACGCCGAACATGATGTTGGTGCCGTCGTCGTTGAACGATCCCCCTGGCCCGCGGGCTCTCAGGTCCCACAGGTAGAGGCCGACCTTGCCGAAGACGCGCCAGCGCGGGTTGAGCGGCCGGATGCCGAGCGCCGCGACCTGGATCCCCTCGAACTCCAGAACGACGGACCCGCCCGGCAGGCTCGCCGTGAGCGCGCCGAGGTCGACCCAAGCGAGCTCCACCGCCAGGTTCTGGTTGATCTCGCGCCCGGCGAAGAGCTTGAGCCCGGTGCCGTCATCGTCGCAGCCGGTCAGTCCCAAGTCGCACAGATCGACGGTGGTCGATCCCACGCTGGCGCCGGCGTAGTACTGGGCCGCTGCCGGAGCGGACGCAGCCGCCAGGGCAGCGCCGAGCGAGAACAGCACGAACATCCTTCCGAGGCGCTTTGCAGTCATGAGGGGACCTCTGCGATGGGGAACATCGCCATGTTCCGTTTCCCGGCAAGCAGCGTCAATGTCGTGCAAAGGCGACAGAAAAATGGGGACTGTCCCTAATTAGAGCGCCAGTTCTATCCGCAACAGGCGATCGTCGCCGGGGTGGGCGCGCACGTGAAAGCCATGCTGCTCGACGAAGCCGAGCATGGACTGGTTCCAAGCGAGGACTTCGCCATCGAGGCGCTGCAGGCGGTCGCGACGTGCGTAGTCGAGCAGCTCCGCGAACAGGCGCTTGCCCACGCCGCGGCGGCGCCAGTCGTCGGCCACCGCCAGCGCGAATTCGGCGCCGTCGCCGTCGCGCACGTAGCGCGCCTCGCCC
>CAZAEG010000068.1:0-8316 GCA_964484035.1 uncultured Enterobacteriaceae bacterium
CCGGCACGACATCGATGCAGTCCACGGGGCAGGGCGGCAGGCACAGGTCGCAGCCGATGCACAGCTCCGCCACCACCGTGTGCATGAAGCCGCGCGCGCCGACGATGGCGTCCACCGGGCAGGCGTCGATGCAGCGCGCGCAGCCGATGCAGCGCGCCTCGTCGATGAGCGCGACCGTGGCGCGCTTCATCGGCCGGTGTCGCGCGCGAGCTGCGCGTGCACGAGCGCGCCGGCGCGCACCTGGACGCCCGTGGCGAGCGCGGGCGAAACCTTGCCGGCGGCGAGCTCGAGCAGCCACGGCAGGAGGGCCTGCTCGAGCGCGAGGCTCGCGGTGCGCGCGCAGGCCGCGGGCATGTTCGGCACGCAGTAGTGCACCACGCCTTCCTCGACGAAGATCGGCGCGCTGTGCTTCGTGGGGCGCGAGGTCTCGGCGATGCCGCCCTGGTCGATGCCGACGTCGACGAGCGCCGAGCCGCGGCGCATGCCGCGCAGCATCGCGCGGGAGACGAGCTTCGGCGACAGGCTTCCCGGCACCAGCACGGCGCCGATCACCAAGTCGGCATCCGCGACCTCCGGGGTCGCGGTCGAGAGCTCCACGTCCGGGTAGCCCTGGCGCAGCGCAGCGAGATGCTTCTCGCTGCGCGCGTACACGCGCACCGCGGCGCCCATGCCGTGCGCCACCGCCAGCGCATTCGCGCCGACGCTGCCCGCGCCGAGGATCACCACCTTGCCCGGGGGAACGCCGTCCACGCCCGGCAGCAGCACGCCGCTGCCGCCCTGGTGCTTCTGCAGGCACCAGGCGCCGACCTGCACAGCGAGGCGCCCGGCGATCTTCGACATGGGCTTGAGGATCGGCAGGCTGCCGTCGGCCTCGCCCACCGTCTCGAAGGCGACGAACGTGGCGCCGGAAGCGAGCGCGGACTCGAGGAGCTGCGCGTCCGGCGCGAAATGCTGGAAGCAGAAGATCGTCTGCCCGCGGCGCGGCCGGCGCTGCTCGGCGCTCTGCAGCTCCTTCACCTTCACGACCAGCTCGCCCGCCCAGGGATCGGCGAGGCGCGCGCCGGCGCGCTCGTACTCGGTGTCGCCGAAGCCGCTCTCGGCGCCGGCGCCCGGCTGCACGCTCACCGTGTGGCCGGCCCGCGCCAGGGCGCCGACGCCCGCCGGCGTCAGCGCGACCCGGTACTCGCCGTCCTTGGTCTCTTTCGGCAGGCCGATATGCATTCGGCGACCAGATCCGGTCCGCGGTAGATGAGCCCGGTATAGAGCTGCAGGAGCGCGGCGCCGGCGTCGAGCTTTTGCACTGCGTCCGCCCCGCGCAGGATGCCGCCGACGCCGATCAGCGCGGCTTCGCCCTGCAGCGCGGCCGCCAGCGCGGCGAGCGTCGCGGTCGAGCGCTCGCGGATCGGCACGCCGGACAGCCCGCCCGCCTCTGTGGCATGGGGCAGGCCCTCCACGCCGTCGCGCGAGACGGAGGTATTGGTGGCGATGACGCCGTCCACGCCGTGCCGGCGCACCGCGTCGGCGATTGCGCTCACCTGCGCGGGCTCGAGGTCGGGCGCGACCTTGAGCGCGAGCGGCACCCGCTTGCCGTGGCGCTCGGCGAGCCGCGCGCGCCGGTCCGCCAGGCGCGAAAGCAGCGCATCGAGCTGGCGGTTCTCCTGCAGGTCACGCAGGTTCTTCGTGTTGGGGGAGGAGACGTTCACGGCGACGTAGCTCGCGCGCGTGTACACGCGCTCGAGGCATGCCGCGTAGTCGTCCGCCGCGCGCTCGATCGGCGTATCGGCGTTCTTGCCGATGTTGATGCCGAGGATGCCGCGCCAGTGCGCGCGCGACAGGTTCTCGAGGAACGCGTCCAGGCCGACGTTGTTGAAGCCCATGCGGTTGATGAGCGCCCGGGCGCGCGGCAGGCGGAACAGGCGCGGGCGCGGGTTGCCGGGCTGCGGGCGCGGCGTCACCGTGCCGACCTCGAGGAAGCCGAAGCCGAGGCGCGCGAGCGCATCGACGTGCTCGGCGTTCTTGTCGAGTCCCGCGGCGAGCCCGACCGCGTTCGGGAAATCCAGCCCCATGGCCCGCACCGGCGTCCCCGGCGCGCGCGCGACACGCAGCAGGCCGAACCTGAGCGGCGCATCGGCGAGCCCGAGCGTCAGCTCGTGGGCACGCTCCGGGTCGAGGCAGAACAGCAGGGGCCGCGCCAGCGCATAGAGCATCCTCAGAAGCGCATGCGCGCCAGGTCCGCGTCGCTCAGGCGCCGCCAGCCGCCGCCGCTGAAGCCTTCGATCGGCAGGAAGCGCGACTTGTAGGCCATCTTCGGGCTCTCGCGGATCCAGTAGCCGAGGTAGAGGTAGGGCAGCTCGAGCGCGCGGCAGGCCTCGATCTGCCACATGACGTTGTAGGTGCCGTAGCTTGCGCCGCGGCGCTCGGGCTCGAAGAACGTGTACACCGAGGACAGGCCGTCGGGCAGGTAGTCGACGATCGACACCATGACGAGCTGCCCCTGGTCGCGGAACTCGATCAGGCGCGTGTCGACGCGGCTCTGCAGCAGGAAGTGCGAATACTGGTCGCGGCTGTCGTTGTCCATCCCGCCGCCCGAGTGGCGCCGGGACTGGTAGCGCAGGTAGAGCGCGTAGTGCTCGAGGCGGAACTTGAGCGGCTGCACCTGCGCGCTGAGCGCGGCGTGCTCCCGCCAGGCGCGCCGCTGCGAGCGGCTGGCGACGAACTCGGCGGCCGGGATGCGCACCGGCACGCAGGCGCGGCAGCTGTCGCAGTGCGGGCGGTAGGTGAAGATGCCGCTGCGGCGGAAGCCCGACTTCACCAGGTCGCCGTACAGGTCGGTGGTGATGAGGTGCGAAGGCGTCGCCACCTGCGAGCGCGCCATGCGGTCGGGCAGGTAGCTGCACGGATACGGCGCAGTGACGTAGAACTGCAGTACCGCGTGCGGCAGGTCATTCAGCCGGGACATCGGGCTCCGTTCGGCGCGTCCATTTCCCAGGAGGCTCGTCGTAGTGTACCAACGCCGCCAATTCGCGCAAAAACGCCCGGCGCGGGATCTCCCGCGCGCCGAGCGCGGCGAGCAGCGGCGTGCGCACCTGGCAATCGACGAGCGGAAAGCCGCGCCGCACGAGCTCCCCGACCAGGGCGACGAGCGCCACCTTGGAGGCGTCGGTGGCACGCGCGAACATGGATTCGCCGAAGAACATGCGGCCGAGCGCCACGCCGTAGAGGCCCCCCACCAGCTCGCCGCCGCGCCAGGTCTCGAACGAGTGCGCATGGCCGGCGCGATGCAGCCGCGCGTAGGCGATGCGCATGTCCTCGCCCAGCCAGGTGCCGCCGCCGTCCGCGCGCGGCCCGGCGCAGCCCGCAAGCACCTGGCGGAACGCGGTATCGATGCGCACCTCGTAGCCCCTGTTGCGCAGGCTCTTCGCCAGCGAGCGGCTCACCTTGAGCTCTGCGCAGACCAGCACCATGCGCGGATCGGGCGACCACCACAGGATCGGCTCGTCGCCCGAGTACCAGGGAAAGATGCCCCGGCGGTAGCCTTCGAGCAGGCGCTCGGCCGACAGGTCGCCCCCGGCGCACAGCAGGCCGGCGGGATTCTGCAGCGCGCTTTGCACCGGCGGGAAGGGGTCGCCGGGGCCCAGCCATTTCAGCACTTCACCAGCTGCCTGCAGTAGCGCTCCAGGGGCGTGACCGGCGCGACGCCGCTCACGGCGCGCCGCGCCGCGCCGCCGTTCTCCAGCTGCAGCCGGAAGGCGTACTTGGCGAAGAATTCGTCGAACATCTCGCCGCCGAGCGTGCCGACGGCATAGAGCTCGTCGGTCGCGGCGTCGTGCTCGAGCAGGATGGCGGCGAGCGGCTGCGGCGCCGGGCCGGCCAGCACGCGGGCGCCCGCGGCCGGGTCGTACTGGCTGTGCTCGGAGCAGCAGTGGATGACGCGGTCGAACTTGTTGCCGACGGTCTTCTCGGCGCGGAAGCTGATGAAGCTGATGTCGCGCGTGGGGTAGGTGAGCCGATGCGCGCAGATCGCGGAGTAGGCGACGATCGAGCGCGCGGCGCCCACGCCGCCGCGCCACTCGTAGACCTTGTCGTCTTCCGTCTTCAGCTGCGCCGCGCCCTGCACCGGGCGGCCGAGATTCAGCAGGAAGCAGGGCGTGGCGGCGTACGGGTAGTGGAAGATCAGGTTGCGGTGCGCCGGGACGGCGCGCGCGCGCAGCGGCGCGCCGTCGGCGCCCACCAGCTTCACGCGCTGGTAGAGCTGCGGCCGCGCATCCGCCGCCACCGCGGGGGCGCCCGCGGCCGCCGCCGAGGCGGCGCACAGCTTGAGAAAAGCGCGGCGCTGCATGCGCCGCATTCTAACGCTACAGGTTGTAGCTTTTCTCGTTGTGCAGGTGCGTGTCGAGGCCCTCGGTCTCGCCATCGCCGCTCACCCGCAGCCCGGCGATCGCCTGCGTGAGCTTGAGCAGGATCCAGGTGCCGACGCCGCACCACGCCGCGGTGGCGAGCACGCCGCCGAGCTGGATCAGGACCTGGCCGCCGATCGAGCGCCCCTCGGGCAGGCCCGCCCCGCCCAGGGCGGCGGCGACGAACACGCCGGTGAGGATCGTGCCCAGGATGCCGCCCACGCCGTGCACCGGAAAGACGTCGAGCGAGTCGTCCACGCCGAGCGAGCGCTTCATGTAGCTGGTGGCCGTGAAGCACAGCACGCCGGCCGCGGCGCCGATGGCGATCGCGCCCAGCGGCCCCACGAATCCCGAGGCGGGCGTGATGGTGCCCAGGCCCGCCACCATGCCGGTGACGACGCCGAGCACCGAGGGCTTGCCGTAGCGCAGCCATTCGCATACGAGCCAGGCGAGCGAGCCGGTCGCTGCGCCGATGTGCGTCACGAGCATCGCCATGCCCGCCGTGCCGTCGGCGGCGAGCGCGCTGCCGGCGTTGAAGCCGAACCAGCCCACCCACAGCATGCACGCGCCGGTCACCGCCATCGTCATGTTGTGCGGCGGCATGGCGGTGTCCGGAAAGCCCTTGCGCACGCCCAGGACCAGCGCGCAGACCAGCGCCGCGAGGCCCGCGTTCAGGTGCACCACCAGGCCCCCTGCGAAGTCCATCACGCCCATCTGCTGCAGCCAGCCGCCGCCCCAGACCCAGTGCGCGATCGGCACGTAGACGAAGAGCAGCCACAGCATGCTGAACAGCAGCATGCCGCCAAAGCGCACGCGCTCGGCGTAGGCGCCGACCACCAGCGCCGGCGTGATGATGGCGAAGGTGAGCTGGAACATCGCGAACACCGTTTCCGGTATGCCGGTGCTCGTGAGCGCTTTCGCGTCGACGCCGGCGAGGAAGGCCTTGCCGAAACCGCCGATCCAGGCGTTGGCCGCGCCGCCGTCGCCGAAGGCGAGGCTGTAGCCCGCGACCACCCAGACCAGCGTCGCCGTGCAGGCGATGGCGAAGCACTGCATGAGCACCGAGAGCGCGTTCTTCGCGCGCACCAGGCCGGCGTAGAACAGCGCCAGGCCGGGCAGCGTCATGAACAGGACCAGCACCGAAGCCGTGATCATCCAGGCGGTGTTGGCGGGGTCGAGCTTGGCGTCGGCGGCCGCGGCGAGCGGCGCGTAGGCGAGCAACGGAACGAGCAGCGCTTTTCTCATGGGTCCTCCCCCTTTGCGGCGCATTCTAGCGGAGCGGCAGGTCCTCGGCGTGGAAGCCGAAGGTCCCCCGCGCGCGGTCGGCAAACCAGTGCCGCAGCGTGATCGCCACGGTGCGGAAGGCGATGTCCTGCCAGGGCACCTGGTCCTCCTCCACCAGCGCCACCTCGAGGCTTTCCTCTCCCGGGTTGAAGGCGAGATCGAGCAGCCGCGCGCGGTAGAAGACGTGCACCTGATTCACGCGCGGCACCGAGATCATGCTGAAGGGTCCGTCGAGCGCGATGCGCGCGCCGGCCTCTTCCAGCGTCTCGCGCAGCGCGCCCTCGGCCGCGGTCTCGTCGTTTTCCATGAACCCCGCGGGCAGCGTCCAGTAGCCGTAGCGCGGCTCGATGGCGCGGCGGCAAAGCAGCACGCGACCCTCGTGCTCGGGGATCGCGCCGACCACCAGCTTCGGGTTCTGGTAGTGGATCTCGCCGCAGGCGTCGCAGACGTAGCGCGCAAAGGTGTCGCCGGGGGGCACGCGCCTTTGCAGGAGCGCGGCGCAGTTGGAGCAGAATTTCATTCGCGGGGATTGTAGACTGCCGACCATGCAATCGCGCGCGGCCTGGGCTGTCGTCGCCGTGGGCTTCGTGGGCCTCGCGCTTTCGTTCGCCTACCGGAATCTGCTGCAGCTCAGCATGGCCGAGATCGAGGCGGATCTGGGCTGGTCGCGCAGCTTCGTTTCCGCGGGCGCCACCGCCGGCCTGATCGGCATGGCGATGGGCAATCTGTTCGGCGGCGTCCTCATCGACCGCTACGGGCCGCGCAACGTGGTGGCGGTGGGCTTCGCGGCGCTGGGCGTCGGCATTTTCGGTACTGCGCTGGTGGTTGCGCCATGGCAGTACCTGCTGCTGTTCGGCGCGGTGGCGGGCGTCGGTTTCGGACTGCTGACGCCGGTAGTCCTGTCGAGCGCGGTCGCCCGCTTTTTCGTGGAACGCCGCGGGCTGGCGCTCGGCATCACGACCTCGGGCGGCACCACGGGGCAGATCGTCCTCATTCCGCTCGCCGCGGTGGTCGTCGCGGCGTACGACTGGCGCACGGCGTTTGCTGCCGCGGGGATCCTGGCGCTTGCGCTCGCGCCGCTCGCCTACCTGGGCTTGCGTGGCGCCGGCGAGGGCGCGGCGGCGCCGAGCGGCCCCGCGCGCTCGATCGGCGCGAACCTGGGCTTGCTCGCGCGCAGCCCGGTATTTCACCTGCTGTTCTGGGGATTCTTCCTCTGCGGTTTTACCAGCATCGGCGTCATCGAGACGCATTTCGTCCCCTACGCGACGTTCTGCGGCTTCCCGACGACCACCGCGGCCAATGCGTTCGGCTTCCTGTCGGCGCTCAACCTGGTCGGCATCATTCTCGCGGGCTGGCTCGCCGATCGCGTGAACCGCGCGGCACTGCTTGCCACGATCTACGGGCTGCGCGGGTTGAGCTTCCTGCTGCTTCTGGGCATCACGGATAACGCTCCCGTATTGTTCTTGTTTGCGGGGCTGTTCGGGCTGTTCGACTACGCGACCGTGCCGGTCGTCGCCAGCCTCGTTGCCAGCCATCTCGGATTGCGCGTCATGGGCCTCGCCATGGGGCTGATCGGCATGTCGCACCAGATGGGCGCCGCGGCCGGCGCCCTCGGCGGCGGCGTGGTATTCGACCTCTACAACAGCTATGCCGGCTTGTGGGTGGCGTCGCTGGCGTTCGCGTTGGTCGCCGCGGCCCTTTCGGTCGTCATCCGGCCGCAGCCGAAGGCAGCGCTCGCGTAAGATCCCCCAGTGTCCCCAGGATGACGTCCGGCGCGAAGCCCAGCCGGTCGACCGGCGCGCCCGTGCGGTTGATCCAGTACACCGTGAAGCCGAAGGACTTGGCGCCGAGCGCGTCCCAGCAGTTGGAGGAGACGAAGCCGATGTTCTCCTTCGACACCCCCAGCCGCTCGACGGCGAGCTGGTACACCTCGGGCACCGGCTTGTACAGCTTCAGCGCATCGACGCTCAGCACGGCGTCGAACTTCAGCCCCGAGTGCTTCACCAGCGGCTCGATCATGTCGGGCGAGCCGTTGGTGAGGATCGCCTTCTTTCCCGTCAGCTTCGCCAGGGCGCCCGCGACATCGGGGTAGGGCGCGAGCTTCAGGTATTCTTGCATCAGCGCCTCGGTTTTCGCCGCGTCCAGCGCCAGCTTGAGCGACTCGCAGGCGTAGGCGAGCGCCTCGCGCGTGATCTGCGAGAAGGGCAGGTAGCGCCGCATGAGGCTGCGCTGCCAGGTGTACTCGAGTTGCTTCTGGCGCCAGAGCTGCGACAGCGCGGCGCCCTTGCCGGGCCATAGTGCGTCGCAGCGTTGAATGACCGAGTGCACGTCGTAGAGCGTGCCGTAGGCATCGAAGACCAGGGCTTGGGGTGTCATGGGCGAGCGCCCTCCGCTTGCTGTCACGCCCCAGTCGCCATCGCTCTCACCGCTGGCCGGTCGGCGTGCGTAGGAGAACGCAGCAGGCCGGCGTGTATGGTCACAACCGCCACTGTCCCGCCGGTCATGTCGAAGAACTCGACGCTGTAGCCGTCTTCCTGTCCTGGCACGATGTGGCGCTCCACCACCGTGCCCACGTCTCCCGCCTTCAAGGCTTCCTCCGGCAAGTCCGTGGTCAAGATCACATCGGAAAAAGGTT
>CAZAEG010000069.1:0-15881 GCA_964484035.1 uncultured Enterobacteriaceae bacterium
CAAGCTCGCCGGCGACGTGCCGGCGGTGGCGGTCAAGGTCCTCAACCAGCACCTGCGCGGCTTCACGCGCGCCGAGCTCGACCAGCTGAAGGGCTTCCTGCAGAGGATGCTCGACCATCGTGCCTAGCCGCCGCCGCGCCCGCCGCGCTGCAGGCGCAAGGCTTCACGCCGGACCAATCGCTCGCGCGCCTCGACCAGGCGCTCGAATCGCAGGCGCGCATGCTGAGCACCCTGGATCTGTTCTGGCTCTCGGGTGTGCTGTTCCTCGCGCTCGCGCTCCTGGTCTGGCTCGCGAACCCGCCGCGCTCGGCTGCTAAGATGAAACCTCGCACCGGGAGCCCAGAGTGAAAGAGCTGACACGCAGCGCACGCACCAGGATCCGCCGCCTGCCGAAGCGCGCGCACTACGACCGCGAGACGCTGTACTCGATCCTCGACGCCGGCTTCGTGTGCCACATCGGCTACGTCATCGAGCGCCAGCCCTACGTCACCCCGACCGCCTACTGGCGCGAGGGCGACGCGGTGTACTGGCACGGCTCGTCGAAGAGCAGGATGCTGCTCGCGCTGGAGAAGGCGCCGGGCATCTGCCTCACGGTGACGCACTTCGACGCTCTGGTCGTCGCGCGCTCGGGCTTCCACATGTCAGTGAACTACCGATCCGCGATGCTCTTCGGCAAGCCCTACAAGGTGAGCGATCCCGCGGAAAAGCTGGAAAAGATGGAGAAGTTCGTCGAGCGGGTCTATCCCGGCCACTGGCAGAACCTGCGCCCGGTCAACAAGCAGGAGCTGAAGGCAATGAGCGTCTTCGGCCTGCACATCGACGAGGCGGTGGCCAAGGTGCGCGGCGGCCCGCCAGTGGACGAGGAGGAGGACTACGCGTTGCCGATCTGGGCCGGGGTCGTGCCGATCCGGCAAATGCTCGGCGAGCCGGTGGACGACGGGCGCGTCGCGCCGGAGGCGCCCGGCGTGCCGCGCGTTCGTTTGTAGGCTGGGCTACGAGCTCGGGCGTATTTCTACGGTGTCAACTGCTTACGCGCCCCTTGTGGCACGCTTGTGCCGCTCTGATTCGAATGGCCGGATCCGACCTATTCTGTTGAAAAACTCGTTTGCTTTGGTCGGTCGAACATGTCATCGAAAAGTCGACCGCTCAGAATGCGCTATAAACGACGTTAGCGAACCGGGTAAGGATTCGACAACCCTTAGAATTCATTCAGAAAGTCGTGCGGAGGAGTTTTTCAAGGGAGTAGACCAAGAGCGGACAGTCGGGGTCTTTCTGCAAGTAACCGCCGACACGAGGAGTCCCGAGTTTGACTACCCAAGCCGGCGTGCTCAGCGTATGTTATTCGACGCAAAGCCGCGGACGCCAAGGCTGGGATGCGGTGCTTGCACGTACAGCAATTCCTCAAATTCGAGATTTGAGAAAGGGAGGTTGGTATGAAGGCGTCTGCTCGTTTTTTCACGGGCGTTCTGGTATCCGCATTGATGCTGGCAGGGCTAATGGCGAGCCCGGCAATAGCACAGGACAAGACGAAAGGCACGAAAGGGACGGCCCTGGATGCCAAGGCGGCGAAAGGCCTGACAGCGGATCGCATGTGGCAGATCAAGAAACCCAGGGGCCCGGGGCACGACTACTGGTCATGGAAATCCGACGGATCAGTTTGTGTTCGACTCGGGGAGAAGACCGGAAAATGTGCTGACACGGGACGCTGGAAGCTGGACGGCGCACGCCTTTGCTACGAGCTAACGTGGTGGGGTGAGACGCATGGCATGAAATCCAGCTGCTTTCGCATCTTGGATCAGGGCCAAGGCCGCTACGCGTGGCTTTCGGACAACGAGTTCACCAGTCAGGAATTCTCGGTCGTCAAGTAAAGCGATGCCACTGCTCGCCCACTGAAGCCACATAGTTCGCTTGGAGCGCCTGCGGCCCAAACTACAGAATTCCTTCCGCCAGTCCCGCCGCCATCGCCGCGCCGAGCTCTTCCAGCGCGCTGACCTGCTCGGGCTTTAGCTCCTTCACCACGACGATAGGCTCGTTGATCTTCTTCAGCCGCAACCCGGTGACGATGCGCTCCACGGACGTTACCGCGCCCGTGCCGTCCTGACCCGCGCCAACGAACAAGGCCCAGGGCCGGCCCTCGACCTTGCCTTCGCAGGCGTAGAAAATCCGCTCGAGGAAGTCCTTCATCATCCCCGACATGTAGCCGAAGTTTTCCGGCGTGCCGAGGATCAGGCCGTCGGCGCTCAGGACATCTTCGGGACCCGCCTCGGCGCAGCGCTTGACCACCACGCGCACGCCTTCTTCCGAACGCGCGCCGCGCTCGACCGCCTCGGCCATCTGCGCGGTCTTCACGCCGCCGGTGTGGAAGATGATGAGGAGCGTCTTCATGTCGCCAGCCGCGCCGCGGGATCCTGCCGGTAGAACCGTCGCAGCTGCTCGTAGACCTCGGGATAGCGCCGGCGCGTCTCGTTCGGCGCCTCGAAGAACGCCTCGCTGATGACGGCGAAGAACTCCGCCGGCGCCTCCGCGGCGTAAGGATCGAGCCAGGTCTCGCGGCCGCGGTCGAGCGCGTCGCAGAAGCCTTCGTAGGCGACGCGGAACGCTTCCGCCCACGCGCGCCGGTCCATGTCCGCGTGCAGCGGCGGCATGCCGTCGGCCGCGCCGTTCGCCATGTCGAGCTTGTGCGCGAACTCGTGGATCACGACGCTCATGTCGGTGGCGTTCGCGGCCGCGTCCCAGGACAGCACCACCGGCCCGCCGGGCCAGGACTCGCCCGCGCGTTCGTCGTGAAACTCGTGCACCACGCCGTGGTCGTCGGTCTCGGCGACCGGCACGCGGAAGTCCCCCGGATAGACGATCACCTCGCTCCAGCCGTCGTAGCGCCCGAAGCCGAGCTCGAGGATCGGCAGGCAGGCCTGCACGGCGATCGACACGCGCATCGCGTCAGTGACCTGGAAACCGCGCGCCCCGGAGAACTGCTTCTCGGCGAGAAACAGGACCGCCAGCTCGCGCAGGCGCCGCGCCTCGTCGGCCGACAGCCCGCGCAGGAACGGCAGCTGCGCGAGCGCCGCGCGCCACTGTGCCTCGTCGATGCGATGGCGCGCGAGGGTGCGCCGGCGCCGCCAGTTTTTCAGCCAACCCATGGAATGCCCGGCATGGTCCTCGCTACAATACCTGCATGGTCTCCGTGGCGCAGTTGTATCCGCAAGCGAGCGCCACGCCGCTCGAGCCGCTCGCCGAGGGGCTCGCGCCCGAGGAGCGCGCGCTTCTCGCGCGCGTGCTCGCGTTCGCCGAGCCGCTGTACGCCGGGCACACGCTGTCCACCGGCGAGCCGGTCTGGCCGCACGCGCTCGGCCTTGCGGCGAGCCTCGCCGGCATCGGCGTCGACCCGGCGGCGCGCGCCGCCGGCGTCCTGTTCGCCGCGCCCAAGTACCTCGCCGTGGGCGACGGGCTCGGCGAGCGCTTCGGCGCCGAGATCGCGGCCCTCGCCGGGGGCGTCGAGAAGCTGGTTCAGCTGCGCGTGCTGACGCGCACCACCGCGGCGCAGCAGGCGGAGGTGCTGCGCAAGATGGTGCTCGGCATGGTCGAGGACGTGCGCGTTGTGCTGGTCCGCCTGGCGAGCCGCACGCAGACGCTGCGCTGGTTCGCCAAGCACCCATGCGACGAGCGCGCGGCCTACGCGCGCGAGACGCTCGACATCTACGCGCCGCTCGCCAACCGCCTCGGCGTCTGGCAGCTGAAGTGGGAACTGGAGGACCTGTCGTTCCGCTTTCTCGAGCCCGAGGTCTACAAGCGCATCGCGAAGAAGCTGGACGAGCGACGGCTCGAGCGCGAGCAGTACATCGCGGACGCGATCCAGGCGCTCGCGCGCGGCCTGGCCGCCGCCGGCGTCGCCGGCAAGGTGAGCGGCCGCCCGAAGCACATCTATTCCATCTGCAACAAGATGCGCCTCAAGGGCCTGGGCTTCGAGCAGCTGCACGACGTGCGGGCGCTGCGCGTCATCGTACCCGAGGTCAAGGACTGCTATGCGGCGCTCGGCGTCGCGCACGACCTGTGGCAGCCGATCGAGCGCGAGTTCGACGACTACATCACGCGGCCGAAGGCGAACCTGTACCAGTCGCTGCACACGGCCGTGCTGGGCCCCGCCGGCAAGACGCTGGAAGTGCAGATCCGCACCGAGGAAATGCACCGCCACGCCGAGCTCGGCGTCGCCGCGCACTGGCGCTACAAGGAAGCGGGGCGGGCGACGCGCGCCCCGGATAAACGTGACGCGCACGACGACAAGATCGCCTGGCTGCGCCAGCTCCTCGCCTGGCGCGACGAGGTCGCCGACCGCGGCACCTGGGCCGAGCGCACGGCGGCAGCGGCGCTCGATGACACCATCTACGCGGTGACGCCGCAGGGCCGGGTGGTGGACCTGCCCGCGGGCGCGACGCCGGTCGACTTCGCCTATGCGCTGCACACCGACCTCGGCCACCGCTGCCGCGGCGCCAAGGTCGACGGCCGCATCGTGCCGCTCGATACGCCGCTGAAGAGCGGCCAGCGCGTGGCGATCACCGTCGCCAAGGCGGGCGGGCCGTCGCGCGACTGGCTGAACGCCGAGCGCGGCTTCCTGAAGACGAGCCGCGCGCGCGCCAAGGTGCGCCACTGGTTCAACCTGCAGGAGGGCGGCCGCGAGTCCGGGCCCGCGCCGCGGCCGAAGCTCGTGCCGCCGCCTGCGCCCGTCGCGCCGGCACGAAAGCGCAGGGTCAAGGCGGGCGGCGGCGGCATCCTGGTCGTCGGCATGGACCGTCTGCTCACGCAGATCGCGCGCTGCTGCAAGCCGGTGCCGCCCGACGCGATCCGCGGCTTTGTCACGCGCGGGCGCGGCGTGTCCATCCACCGCGCCGACTGCGCGGGCCTGAAGCGCCTGGCGCAGGCCGACGGCGGGCGGCTGCTCGAGGCGCAGTGGGGCGCGGCGGGCGGCGCCTACGGCGTCGACATGGTGGTCATGGCGAGCGATCGGCCGGGGCTGCTGCGCGACATCGGCGATGCGCTCGCGCGCGAGCACATCAACGTCACCGCCGTGCGCACGCAAAGCCGCGACGACCTGGCGACCATGCGCTTTTCCTTCGAGGTCGCGGACCTGGCGCAGCTCAAGCGCGCGAGCGCCGTGGTGCGCGAGGTGTCGGGCGTGATGCGCGTGGCGCGGGGTTGAGATGGAGTCCGCGCTCGCCATCCTCGGGGACCTGCTCGGCAATCCGATCGTGCAATCGAGCGCGCTGCCGCTCGCCGCCGGACTGGCGTGCGCGGCGCTGCTCTATCCGCTGCGCCTCGAGGGGCTCGCCGCCCTCGCCGGCTTTCTCGCCGCGGTCGCCGCGATCGGCAACTTCGGCTTCGAGCCGCTCACCGCCACGCGCAAGATCGTGCTCACCGGCGCCGCCGCCGCGCTCATCGGCGCGCTGTTCGACCTTGCCCTCAAGCCGACGCGCTTCAGCGCGCCGGTGCTCGGGGCGATCTTCGGCGTGGCGGCGCTCTGGGTGTTTGCCAGCGTGCTGCGCCAGAAGACGCCGCTCGACGCGGCGCTCATCGGCGCGGGCGTGGTCGCGCTCACGGTGTGGCTGGTGTCGGCTACCGTCTTGCTGCAGCTCGATCCGGCGCGCGCGGGCGCCGCCGGACTGATGCTCGGCCTGGGCACGGGCTTCAGCGCCGTGCTCGGCGCCTCGGCGCTCATCGGCCAGTACGGCATGGCGCTCGGTGCCGCCTGCGGCGGGTTCCTGCTACTGCTCCTCGCGCTTGGACCGAGGGTCGGGGCGGGCCATGCCCTCACGCTCACGGTATCGGTGCTGAGCGCCCTGCTCGCCGCCGCGGCGGTACTGCTGGCGCAGGTGCCCGCCGTGGCGCTCCTGGCGCTGGCGCTGGTGCCGCTCGCCGCGCGCCTGCCGCTGCCGGTTTCGCCCCTATGGATGCAACCGGTGCTGGCCGGTGTTTACACCGGTCTGCCCGCGGCCGGCGCCTGTGCGCTGGTGTGGCTGCAAAGCCGCGGCTGGACGCTTTGACGAACGTAACCCGGTCACACTAAAGGAGAAAGCAGCATGCGATGCCTTACCCTCGGCGCTCTGGCGCTGGCCGTGCCGATTGCCGTCACGGCGGCACCCGAGACCTACACCATCGATCCGATTCACAGCTTCCCGCACTTCGCCGTGGACCATCTGGGCGTGACCACCATCTGGGGCCGTTTCGACAGGATGGCCGGCAAGTTCACGATCGACCGCGCGGCGAAAAAAGGCGGGCTCGATCTGGCGATCGACACCGCCTCGGTCAGCACCGGCGACGCCGACCGCGGCGCGCGGCCGCGCTCGCGCGACGATCACCTGCGGAGCGCCGATTTCTTCAACGTCGCCGAGTTCCCGCGCATGACCTACAAGGCCGCGGAGGTGACGTTCAACGGTGACAGTCCGGCCGAAGTCGCGGGGCAGCTCACCTTGCTCGGGGTCACCCGGCCGGTCACGCTGAAGATCGGGCGCTGGGTGTGCAAGGACAATCCGTACAGCAAGAAGCCGATGTGCGGCGGCGAGGCCTCGGGCACGCTGAAGCGCACCGATTTCGGCATGAAGTACGGGGTGCCGGCGGTGGGCGACGAGATCCGCGTCGTCATCGGGTTCGAGAGCTACCGGGAGTAGCGTCACCGAAGCTTCACCGAAGCGTCACGGGCGCTTCATGCGCGGCGTGCAGCATGCGCGCCCGTGGCCCTCTGCCTGGTTGCGCTGGTACTGCTGCTGTTTTCCGGCGACGCGCTCGCCTGGGGATTGCAGACGCACGTCTACTTCGGGCAGCAGGTGCTGCTCGCCGCGCCGCTCCTCGACCCGGAGCTGCGCCGCGCGGCGCTGCGCTATCCGCGGCTGGTCCTCGCCGGCGCGTGCCTGCCGGATCTCAAGCTCGCGGGCGCGGCGCTCGGCAGCCGCGCGTTCCGGCGCACGCACGAGTGGCCGGCGCTGCGCCGCCTGGCGGCCGCGGCCTGCGACGAGGAGCGCGCCGTGGCGCTCGGCTATGCGAGCCATCTGCTCGCCGACGTCATGGCGCACAACCGCTTCGTTCCCGAGCACGAGCGGCGCGTCGCCGATGTCGCGCACGTGACGCACGCGCTCGCGGAATGGGCGATGGACGACTACCTGCGCGGCTGGGTCTGGGTCGCGGCCGACGAGCTGCTCGCCACCGAGCGCGCGGCGCTCGGCGCCATCGTCGCGCGGCGCTGGCGCTGCAATGAAGCGCTCGCCCTGCGCCTGCTCGGCTGGCTGGGCGGCGCCAGCAGGCTGCTGCGCGTGAGCCGACTGCAGCGCGGCTGCGCGCGCGTGCTGCGCCATTTCGACCGGCGCATGGCGCCGCGCTTCGAAGCCTATGTGCGCGAGACTTCGGCGCTGATCGCCCAGGTCGGGCCGCTGCTCGACGGCGAGCGGCCCTCGGGCGAGCCCGAGCCCGTGCGGCCCGACGTTGCCTGGCGCTCCAGCGGGACGCCGCTGCCGCAGAGCTTGCTCTGAACCGCCGCGTGCGCGAGCCGCGCCGCCTGCTTGCGGTGCAGGCCCGCGGTCTCGAGGCGTCCGCAGTCGCGCACCTGCGCGGTGAGCGCGGGCAGCGCGCTGATCGCGCGCAGCGATTGCCACAGCGTCATCTCGCCCACGAACGCGGCAGCGGCGCACGGCGCGCCGTCGCCGTCGCGATAGGCGAGCGCGATGACCTGCACCGCGTGGCCGCCCCGCACCGCGGGCTGGAACAGCGCCGGCTTGAATGCGAGAACGCCGGCGCCCGCGGTGCTGGTGCCTTCCGGAAACGCGGCCACCGAACCGCCGCGCGCAAGCTCCAGGGCAACCGCTTTGTTCAGCCGCAGGAGGTCCCGGCACGGCCGGCGCTCGATGAACAGCGTGCCGTTGCGCGCGAGCGCCCAGCCGAGCAGCGGCCAGCGCCGCGCCTCGGCCTTGGCGACGAAGGTGGCCTCGAAGAGGGCGTGCAGCACCACGGCATCGAGCCAGGAAACGTGGTTGGCGACCACCAGGCTGGCGGGGGCGACGGCGAGGACCGCGGGCTCGAGCCGCACGCCCAGGATCGCGAGCAGACCGCGCGCCCAGGCGCGACGTGCCGGCGGCGGCGGCCGCCCCCGGCTCGCGGCGCACAGGGCAGCGAGATGCAGCGCGACGCGCAGCAGCCGGAGCGCGCGCTTCATGCGATGGCGAGCGAAGCCGCGCCCAGGCCGGCGCCGAGCGCCGCACCGGCGAGCACGTCGCTCGGGTAATGCAGGCCGAGCGCGACGCGAGAAGCGGCCGTCAGCAGGGTGAACGTCACCAGCAGCGGCGCGAGCCCTGGCCAGTATTCGAGCGCCACCAGGGTGAACGCCACGGCGTGCAACGTGTGGCCGGACGGGAAGCTGAAGGTATCGAGCGGCGCCGCGCCCGCCTGTACTTGAAGCAGCGACTGGTAAGGGCGCGGCCTGAGGGTGCGCGTCTTCAGCATCTTGTAGGCAGCGGTGCAGACCATGCCCACGAACACCATGTGCAGCACCGGCAGCGCTGCATCGCGCGGCGCGCGCAGCAGCATCGCGAGCATCAGCGCATACCAGAAGATGCCGTTGCCGAGCCAGCTGACGGCGCGGAACAGGCGCAGCAGCATGCGCACGTGCAGCCAGCGATTGGTGCGCTCGCACAGCCGCGCGTCCAGGCGCTGCAGGCGCTCGAGCGTGCCGTCAAGCCGCGGCATGTGCCGCCTCGCCCCGCGGCGCCGCGATCTCCGCGAGCACGGCTTCGAAGTCGCCAGCGATGCGCTCCCAGCTGATCGGCTCGGCGGCGGCACGCGCGGCGCGTCCCAGCTCGCGCGCGAGCGCCGGCTCGCGCGCCAAGCGCTCCGCCTGCGCGATGAACGCATCGCGGTCGCCCGTCTCGGCGAGCAGCGCCGAGCACTCGTGCTCGAGGTGCTGACGCGCTGCCGCGGTGCGGTAGGCCACCACCGCCAGCCCGCTCGCCATCGCCTCCAGCGTCACGTTGCCGAAGGTTTCGGTGACGCTCGGGAAGAGAAACACGTCGGCCGAGGCGTAGTGCGCGGAGAGCTCGCCGTTGACGAGGCGCCCGGCGATGACGCTGCCGGTGTTCGCACGGCGCAGCTCGGCGAGCATCGGCCCGTCGCCGACCAGCACCAGCTTGGCCGAAGTATCGATGCGGCGCATCGCTTCATAGGCCTCGACCACCAGGGGAAAGTTCTTCTCCGGCGCGAAGCGGCTCACGCAAAGCGCGACCAGCGTGTCCTCGCCCGCGCCCCACTGCGCGCGCAGCTCCGGTCGCCGGCGCTGCGGGGAGAAGGTGCGGGCGTCGACGCCGCGGCCGACCACGCGCAGGCGCTCGAAGCCCAGGCGCGCCAGGTGCCCGGCCATCTCGTCGGTCGGCACCAGGGTGCAGTCGCAGCGGTTGTGGAAGCGGCGCAGTATCGCGGCCACCGGGCGCGCGAGCCAGGCGACGCCGTAGTGCCGGCTGTAGGCGTGGAAGTTGGTGTGGAAATCGCTCGCGACCGGCAGGCCGAGCTGGCGCGCGGCGCCGAGCGCCGACCAGCCGAGCGGCCCTTCGGTCGCAATGTGCACGAGGTCGGGACGGCGCTCGCGCCACGCGCGCCGCAGTGCGCCGCCCGAGGGCAGCCCCATCTTGAGCTGGGTGTAGCGCGGGATCGGCATGCCGGGGCGCAGCAGTTCTTCGTAGCCCTCGGCGCGCTGCGGCGCGTCGGCCGCGCTCTGGCGCGGGCGCACGAGCTGGATCGAGTGCCCGAGCGCACGCAGCCCGTCGGCCATTGCAGCAACGGTGCGTGCCACGCCGTTCACTTCCGGCGGATAGGTCTCGGTGACCATGGCTAGATGCATGCGGCGCGCGAGTCTGCGCGCGGCGCATGAAAATTCGATGACGCTTTTGTGAGGCTTCGGTTACAGCCGGGGCAGGAGCACGAGCAGCCAAACCACGCCGACCGTGACGAGCGACAGCATCACCGCGGCGCTGCCGATGTCCTTGGCGCGCTTGGCGAGCTGATGGTCCTCCAGCGACACGCGATCCACGGTGGCTTCCACGGCCGAGTTGAGCAATTCGACCACCAGCACCATGAGCACGCTGCCGACGAGCAGCGCGCGCTCCACGCCGTCGGCACCCAGCCACAGGCCGAGCGGCACCAGCACCGCGGCGAGGATCAGTTCTTGGCGGAAGGCATCCTCGTGGCGCGCGGCCGCCGCCAGGCCCTCGAGCGAATAGCGCGTGGCGTTGACCACGCGCTGCATGCCGGTCTTGCCCTTGAACGGGCTCTCGCCTTGCATCGCGGCCGAATGTAGCACGCGTCGCTGTCATCGAAATTTCATCATGCGGTCACCGCAGCGTCACGGCGGCTGCCTACTGTGCGCCGCGCCACGACGTCCAAAAGGAGCGCGCGCGCATGGACCGCATCGACGAACTGCTGCTGGAGCAACCGGGCGCCAGAGTGGCGCGCAAGCATCGGCTGCGGGTGGGCCTGGCGCGCACGCCGCAGGTGCGCCGCGCGGCGCAGGCGCTGCGCTGGAAGGTGTTCGCCGAGGAGCTCGGCGCGCGCCTGAACTCGCGCGTACCGGGCATCGACGAGGACGTGTTCGATGCCTACTGCGAGCACCTGGTGGTGCGCGCTGAGGACAGCGACGAGGTGCTCGGCACCTACCGCGTGCTCGCGCCGGAGGCGGTGCGCCGCGTCGGCAGCTACTACGCGGAAACCGAGTTCGATCTCGTGCGCCTGCGGCACATCCGCGGCCGTATGGTCGAGCTGGGACGCTCCTGCATCCATCCGCAGCACCGCAGCGGCGCGGTGATCACGCTGCTCTGGGCGGGGCTCACGCGCTACATGCTGACGCACGGCTATGCGTACCTCGCCGGATGCGCGTCGATGGGGATGGCGGACGGCGGGTGCGCCGCGGCCTCGGCGTACCGGGGCATGCGCGAGGCGCACTCCGCGCCGGTCGAGTACCGCGTGTTTCCGCGCCGCCCGCTGCCGGTCGCGGACCTCGAGCGCGTGAACGCCGGCGCCGAGCCGCCCCCGCTGATCAAGGGCTACCTGCGCGCGGGCGCTTGGGTGTGCGGCGAGCCGGCCTGGGATCCGGAGTTCAACACCGCCGATTTCTTCCTGCTGCTGCCGCTAGCCAACGTCGCGCCACGCTACGCGCGCCACTTCATGGGCGAAAGGCGATAAAGGGGGTCCGGATAGGATTTTCGGCCGAGCAGGCGTCGGGACTCGCCGCGTCCCGGGTTCCTTGCAGTTCAATACATCTCGTGTGTTCTGGCCGGAAAATTCACCCGGCCAGAACACACGAGACCATGCAAAGGCAAACGCAGGCACCGACGCATTCGCGTCGCCCGCCCGGAAATGTTGTCCTGACCCCCTTTTAGCTCGGCGTCGCCAGCGTGAACAGCAGCTCCTCCTGCGCCGAGCGCGGGCGGCCGCGGCGCGGGCGCGCGCGGGTGTAAGCCCCTTCACTGTCCATGACCCAGGCCTGAACGTTGTCGTCGAGATAGGGTTGCAGACCCTCGCGGATGACGCGGCGCTTGAGCGCCGGGTCGAGCACCGGGAAGCACAGCTCGATGCGGCGGAAGAAGTTGCGCCCCATCCAGTCGGCGCTGGCGAGGTACACGTCCTCGGCGCCGTCGTTGAGGAAGAAGAACACGCGCGTGTGCTCGAGGAAGCGTCCCACCACCGAGCGCACGCGGATGTTGTCCGACAGCCCCTCGATGCCGGGGCGCAGCGCGCACACGCTGCGCACGATGAGATCGATCTTCACGCCTGCCTGCGACGCGGCATAGAGCTCGTCGATCACCTGCGGGTCGAGCAGCGCGTTCATCTTCGCGATGATGCGCGCCGGCCGGCCCTCGCGCGCGAGGCGCGCCTCGTTGCGGATCGCCTCGAGCACGCGCTTGTGCAGGGTGAAGGGGGACTGCCAGACGTGGCGCAGCTTGCCGGCGCGGCCCAGCCCGGTGAGCTGCTTGAAGACCTCCGCGACGTCCGCGCAAAGATCCTCGTTCGCCGTCATGAGGCCGAAATCGGTGTAGAAGCGCGCCGTGCGCGGGTGATAGTTGCCGGTGGCAAGGTGCGCATAGCGGCGCAGCACCTTGCGACCATCGAGCTCCTCGCGGCGCACGATGAGCGCCATCTTGGCGTGCGTCTTGTGGCCGACGACGCCGTAGACGACGTGCGCGCCGACCTCCTCCAGCCGCGCCGCCCAGTTGAGATTTGCTTCCTCGTCGAAGCGTGCCATCAGCTCCACCACCACCGTCACTTCCTTGCCGCGGCGCGCGGCATCGATCAGGATCTCCATCAGCTCGGAGTCGGTGCCGGTGCGGTACACGGTTTGCTTGATGGCGATGACGCCGGGATCGGCGGCGGTGGTGCGGATGAAATCGATCACCGGCACGAACGACTGGTAGGGGTGGTGCAGCAGCACGTCCTGCTTCTTCAGCAGATCGAACAGGTCGCTGCGCGCCTCGAGCGGCGCCGGCAACCCGGGCTGGAACGGCGGGTACTTGAGGTCGGGCCGCTCCACCTGCTCCGGCACCTCGCGCATCCGGTACAGGTTCACCGGGCCCTCGACGCGGTAGAGATCTTCCGCGTCCAGGCCGAACTGCTGCAGCAGGAAGTCGATCATCGCCTGCGAGCAGTTGTCGGCCACTTCCAGGCGCACGGCGTTGCCGAAGTGCCGGTGCAGCAGCTCGCCCTTCAGCGCGGTATGCAGGTTCTTGATTTCCTCCTCGTCCACGAACAGGTCGGAATTGCGCGTGACGCGGAACTGGTAGCAGCCCAGCACCTTCATCCCCGAGAACAGCTCCTCGACGTGCGCGTGCAGGATCGAGGAGAGGAAGACGAAGGCGAACGGCGCGCCACCGATGTCGCGCGGCAGGCGGATGACGCGCGGCAAGGCGCGCGGCGCCTGCACGATGGCGGCGCGCGAGCTGCGGCCGAAGGCGTCACGGCCGACGAGCTCGACCGCGAGGTTCAGGCTCTTGTTGAGCACCTTCGGGAACGGGTGCGCCGGGTCGAGGCCGATCGGCGTCAGCACCGGCAGCAGCTCGCGAAAGAAGTACTCGCGGATCCACTGGCGCTGCGCCGGCGTCCAGGCCTCGCGCCGCGGGAACACCACGCCCGAGTCGGCCAGCGCGGGCAGCAGCACATCGTTCAGCAGGCGGTACTGCTCGGCGACGATGGCGCGCGCCTCGCCACTCACCGCGGCGAACACTTCCTGCGGTCCCTTGCCGTCCGGGCCCGGCTCGGGGAGATTGAGCTGGATCTGCTCCTTCAGGCCCGCCACGCGGATCTCGAAGAACTCGTCGAGGTTGGACGAGACGATGGTGAGGAAGCGCAGCCGCTCGAGCGCCGGCACGTTGTCGTCGGCGGCCTGCGCCAGCACGCGGCGGTTGAACGCGAGGATGCCGAGCTCGCGGTTCAGGAAGTGCGCAGTGGGCAGGTCTCGTTTCATCGCGGGAAGCCGCGCGGGCAGCTCGCAGGAGCGCCCATTTTACGCCCGCGACGTGACCGGAAGATGACAATGCGCCGCTTGCGTTAGAGTGTGCCCATGGCGCGCCAGGAAACGCTCGCCGCGGTCGACCTCGGCTCGAACAGCTTCCACCTGCAGATCGGCCGGGTGGTGGACGGGCAGATTTATCCCCTGGACAGCTTGCGCGAGGTGGTGTGCATCGGCGCCGGCCTCACCGCCGACAAGCGCATCGACCGCGCCACGCAGGCGCGGGCGCTCGCGGCGCTGCGCCGCTTCGGCGAGCGCCTGCGCGGCTTCCCGCGCCAGTCGGTGCGCGCCGTGGGCACCAACACGCTGCGCGTGGCGAAGAACGCGCCGCAGTTCCTGCGCGAGGCGCGTCAGGAGCTCGGCTTCCCCATCGAGGTGATTGCCGGCCGCGAGGAGGCGCGCCTCATCTACCTCGGGGTCGCGCATTCGATGCCGCCCGCGCCGCACAGGCGCCTGGTGATAGACATCGGCGGCGGCTCCACCGAGTTCATCATCGGCGCGGGGCTCGAGCCGCAGCTCACCGAGTCCCTGTACATGGGCTGCGTGAGCTACAGCCTGAAGTACTTCGCGGAAGGGCGCATCGACAAGTCACGCTTCAAGGCCGCGGAGCTCGCCGCGCGCCAGGAGCTCGCCGGAATCGCACTCGCCTACCGCGCCGCGGGCTGGCAGGAGGTGGTGAGCTCCTCGGGCACGGCGCGCTCGATCGAAGGCATCCTGCGCGAGAACGGCTACGCCGAGCAGGGGATCACGCGCGAGGGCCTCGAGCGCCTGAGGAGCCTGCTCGTGAAGCACGAACGCGCCGATCCCGAGCGCATCGCCGGCCTGCGCCCCAACCGCGCGCCGGTGCTGCCCGGGGGCGTCGCGATCCTGGGTGCGGTGCTCGACGAGCTGGGCATCGAGGCGCTGGCGGTGTCCGACGGCGCGCTGCGCCACGGCGTGCTCTATGACCTGCTCGGGCGCGTGCAGCACCGCGACATGCGCGCGGCCACGGTCGCGCAGTTCGGCCGCCGCTACCACGTCGATGCGGCGCAGGCCGAGCGCGTACGCCGCCTCGCGCTCGTCATCTACGACGCGCTGGCGCCGGGTCGCGAGCGCGAGGACGATGCCGACCGTCAGATGCTGGAATGGGCGGCGGGCCTCGCCGAAATCGGCCTGTCCATCGAGCACGCGCAGTACCACAAGCACTCGGCCTACGTGCTGCAGAACGCCGACATGCCGGGCTTCTCGCGCATGGAGCAGCAGCGGCTCGCGCGCCTCGTGCTCGCGCACCGGGGCAAGCTGCGCAAGATGCACGATGCCGGGCTGGAGGTCGCCGACTGGCCGCTGGTCTTCGCGCTGCGCCTCGCCTCGCTCATCCTGCGCCGGCGCACCGAGGTGAAGCTGCCGCTGCTGCGCGTGACCGGCGACGAGGGTGGCTTCGAGATCGAGCTCGCGCAATCGTGGCTCGACGACAACCCGCTCTCGGCCGCGGCGCTGGAGGACGAGGCCGGCCACTGGAAATCGGTAGGCATGAAGCTCGCGGTGAGCGGGCTGTCTGACAAGAAAGTATCGGTGCTGAACCGCGGATAAGGTGGGCCGGCGGCCCACCGCACCGTCAGATGAAGTCCGGTGCTATCACCGCGCGTACCACGACCTGCGCGCCCTCGTCGCGCACGCGGTCGCTCAGCCACCACAAGCCGCCTTTCCTGATGCTCCAGGCGGCTTCGGTCCCCGAGACGAGGAACGCAGCCACGCGGCCCAGATCGGGCTGGTGACCGACGACCACCACCGCGTTCTTGCGCCCCGGCCAGTCCGCCGCGCCGAGGACATCGCGCACGGCGGCGCCGGGCGCCAGCGCGCTCACGGTGCGATAGGACGCGGCCAGCGCCTGCGCCGTCTGCTGCGCGCGCCGCGCCGGGCTGGCGAGCACCGCGAACTTCGCCGGCAGCCGCTGCTGCAGCCATTCGGCCACGCGCGCGGCGTGCTTCTGGCCGCGGGGCGTGAGCGGGCGCTCGAGGTCGGGCAGGCCGTCCTCGGCTTCGGCGTGGCGCCAGAGAATCAGGTCCATCTTCAGTTAAAATCCCGTCCTCGTTCCATCAGGCGCGTAGCTCAGCTGGTTAGAGCACTACCTTGACATGGTAGGGGTCGTTGGTTCGAGTCCAATCGCGCCTACCAACATCTTGCCAAATATCCAGCTCCCCGACGGCTCGGTGAAGAGCTTCCCGGGCCCGGTCAGCGTCGCCGAGGTGGCGCAGTCCATCGGCGCCGGCCTGTCGCGCGCGGCGCTGGCCGGAAAAGTCGACGGCAAGCTCGTCGACACCAGTCATCGCATCGAGCGCGACGCAAGCCTCGCCATCGTCACCGGCCGCGACCCCGA
>CAZAEG010000070.1:0-13615 GCA_964484035.1 uncultured Enterobacteriaceae bacterium
CCAGCTCGACGCCCGGGTGCCACTCCCGGAACAAGAGCGGTGTCCTCGGCGCGAGCACCACCGGCAGCGCAGTGGTGGCACCTGCCTCGCGCAGCCGGCGCACCAGGTGGCGCGCGTCGTACTCGTTGCGGATCGGCCAGCAGAAGGCGAGCCGTGCCCGCGCCAGCCCCGGAAAGCCGCGCTCGAGGTGCGCGTCGATCGAGCGGCGCCAGGAACCCAGCGTCGCCGCGTCCACGGCCTCGCGCAGCGCGATGAGGCGCGCGCGCTCGTTTTTTCGCCAGGCGGCGAGGGTTGCCGGCGTCATTCGCGTGTTATTCTTAGTGCATGATTTATAGGCGTTTCCTGAATATAGCACTGGCCTGCGCCGCGCTCGCGGCCGGCGCCGCGCAAGGCAACGACGATGCCGTGCTCGGCGCCTACGATGCGTTTCGCGCCGGCGATCCCGACCGGCTCGAGCGCCACGCGCGCGCGCTCGAGCGCCACACACTCGCGCCCTGGGTCGAGTACTGGCGCCTGAAGCTGCGCATCGAGGACGCGGCCGCGGAGGACATGGGGCGCTATCTCGCGCGCCATGCGCACACCTACCTCGGCGACCAGCTGCGCGCCGACTGGCTGAAAGAGCTCGGCCGGCGCGAAGACTGGCGTGGCTTCGAGCGCGAGCTGGGGCCGCTGGTGCAGGACGAGCTCGAGATCCGCTGCCACGCGTGGCGCGCGCGCCTGGCGCGCGGCGACGCGCCGGCGGCGATCGAGGCACGCGCGCTGTGGCTCGAGCCGCGCGAGCTGCCCGAGGCCTGCCAGAAGCTCGCCGGCGAGCTGCTCGCGCGCGGCGCGGTGGACGAGGAACGCATCTGGCAGCGCGCGCGGCTGCAGCTGTACTACGGCTACGTGACGGCGGCGCGGCGCACGCTGGAGGACCTGCCCGCGGCGGCGCGGCCCGACGAGCGCTTGCTGGCGCAGGCGCTCACCGCGCCGCGGCAGTTCGCCGCGCGCGCGCCGCGCGACCTCGAGCCGCGCGCGGCACGCGAGTTGCTGGTGTTCGCGCTGCTGCGCCTCGCGCGCAGCGACCTGGACGCCGCCGCGCAGGCGCTGCGCGAGGGCGCTGGCGCGCGTCTGCCGCAGGCGGAGCGCGAGTACCTGTGGGCGCGCATCGCGACGCTGGCGGCGTTCGAGCATCGGGGCGAGGCGCTCGACTGGTACGCGCACGCCGGCGCCGCGCCGCTCGACGACACGCAGCTCGCCTGGAAGGCGCGCGCGGCGCTGCGCGCGGGACGCTGGCAGGCGGTGCTCGACGCCATCGCGCCGATGTCGCCGCAGGCGGAGCTCGACCTCGCCTGGACCTATTGGCGCGGCCGCGCGCGCGACGCGCTCGGCGATGCCGAGGGCGCGCGCGAGCAGTACCTGCGGATCGCCGGACAGCCGCTGTATTACAGCGTGCTCGCCACCGAGGAGCTGGGCGGCGAGGCGAGCATCCCGCTGCCGCACCATGAGGCGAGCGAAGCCGAGGTGGACGCGGCGCGCGGCAACGTCGAGCTGGCGCGCGCGCTCGAGCTCTACCGGCTGGGGCTGCGCACCGAGGCGACGCGCGAATGGATGTTCGCGGTGCGCCACATGGGCGACCGGCGCCTGCTCGCGGCGGCCGAGCTCGCGCGCCGCGCGGCGATCTTCGACCGCGCGATCGGCACCGCCGGGCGCACGGAGCTCCTGCACGACTACCGCATGCGCTACCCGGCGCCGTACCGCGACGTGTTCCGCGAGTTCGCGGGCGCCCACGGGCTGGAGGAGGCCTGGGTGCTCGGCACGGTGCGCCAGGAGAGCCGCTTCATCCCCGAGGCGCGCTCGGGCGCCGGGGCCACCGGCCTGATGCAGATCCTGCCGCACACCGCGCGCTGGGTAGCGCGGCGCATCGGCTACAAGGACTATTCGCCGAAGCGCGTCGCCGAGGTGGAGACCAATGTCACCCTCGGCACGCGCTACCTGCAGCACATGCTCGAGCGCACCGGCCACCCGGTGCTCGCCTCGACCGCCTACAACGCCGGGCCGAACCGCGCGCTGCGCTGGCAGCCGGCGCGGCCGCTCGAGGGCGCGATCTTCATCGAGTCGATTCCGTTCGACGAGACGCGCGAGTACGTGAAGCGCGTGATGGCGAACACGGTGCACTACGCGCTGCTGCTCGAGGGGCGCAGCACCCCCCTCAAGCAGCGCCTGGGAGTCATTGCCGCGCGCGGCGCCGCCGCCGCCGCGTTCGCGGAGGAGCCGGACTGAGCATGCGCCACGGCGACGTCCTCGTCGTAGGCGGCGCGGGATTCGTCGGCCGGCACGTGGTGGCGGCGCTCGTCAGGCGCGGCGTGCGCGTCACCGTGCCGACGCGCCGGCGCGAGCGCGCCAAGCACCTGCTGCCGCTGCCCACGGTCGACGTGGTGGAGACCGACGTCGGCCGCGCCGGCGAGCTCGAGCGGCTCGCCGCCGGCAAGGACGCGGTGGTGAACCTGGTCGGCGTGCTGCACAGCCGGCGCGGCCGGCGCGACGAGCGCGGCCCGAACGACTACGGCCCCGATTTCGCGCACGCGCACGTGGAGCTGGCGCAGGCGGCGGTGCGCGCCTGCCGCGCCGCGGGGGCGAGGCGGCTGCTGCACATGAGTGCGCTCGGCGCCGATCCGCAGGGACCGTCGGAGTACCTGCGCTCCAAGGGCATCGGCGAGCGCGCGGCGCTCGCCGCCGAGGACCTCGCGGTGACCGTGTTCCAGCCCTCGGTGATCTTCGGGCCGGAGGATTCGTTCCTCAACCTGTTCGCGCGGCTGGCGCGCTTCCTGCCGGTGCTGGCGCTCGCCTGCCCCGAGGCGCGCTTCCAGCCCGTGTACGTAGGCGACGTGGCGCAGGCGTTTGTCGACGCGCTCGATGCGCACGAAACGCACGGCCGGCGCTACACCCTGTGCGGCCCGCGCCAGTACACGCTGCGCGAGCTGGTGCAGACGGTATGCCGCATCACCGGGCGGCGGCGCCTGGTCATCGGCCTGGGCGATCGCCTGTCGTATGCTCAGGCGCGCCTGATGGAGCTCCTGCCGGTGAAGCTGATGACGCGCGACAACTACTACTCGATGCGGGTGCCGAGCGTGTGCGACGGTGCGTTTCCCTTCGGCATCGAGCCGGCGGCACTGGAGGCGGTGGCCCCGGCCTGGCTGGCGGTGCGCTGAGGGCCCGCATGCTGCTGGTCGTCGGCAACAAGAACTACTCGTCCTGGTCGCTGCGGCCCTGGCTGGCGATGAAGGTGCTCGGCATCCCGTTCGAGGAGAAGCGCATCCCGCTCTACGGGCCCGATTCCAAGCGCGCGCTCCTGCAGTACTCGCCCGCGGGCAAGGTCCCCTGCCTGGTGGACGGCGAGCTGCGCGTGTGGGACTCGCTTGCCATCCTCGAGTATCTCGCCGAGAGAGAGCCGCGCCTGTGGCCGGCGGACGCCCTGCTCCGCGCCCGCGCCCGCTCGGTGTCGGCCGAGATGCATGCGGGCTTTCCCAACCTGCGCCAGCACATGAGCATGAACGTCCGCAAGCGCCATCCCGGCAAGGGACGCACGCCCGAAGTCCTGGCGGAGATCGCACGCATCGTCGGCATCTGGGGGGAGGCCCGCGGCCCGTTCCTGTTCGGCCCGTTCTGCGCCGCGGATGCCATGTACGCGCCGGTGGTGCTGCGTTTGCGGACCTACGAGGTCGAGCTGCCGCCCGCGTGCCGCGCCTACGCCGACGCCGTGCTCGCGCTGCCCGCGCTGCAGGAATGGACGCGCGACGCCGAGCGCGAAACGGAGTCGCTGCCCCAGTTCGAACAGTACGCGTGAAGAAGTACGTCGTCGGCGGGGTCGTGCGCGACGAGCTGCTCGGCCTGCCGGTCGCCGACCGCGACTGGGTGGTGGTAGGCGCCACCCCGGAGGACATGGTGCGCGAGGGCTTCCGGCCCGTGGGCAGGGATTTTCCGGTGTTCCTGCACCCCGGGACGCACGAGGAGTACGCGCTCGCGCGCACCGAGCGAAAGAGCGGCCGCGGCTACAAGGGATTCGCGGTCTACGCCGCGCCCGACGTGACGCTGGAGGCCGACCTCGCGCGGCGCGACCTCACCATCAACGCCATGGCGCGCGACGAGTCCGGGCGGCTGATCGACCCCTACGGCGGCGAAAAGGACCTGCGCGAAGGCGTGCTGCGGCACGTGAGCGAGGCGTTCGAGGAAGACCCGGTGCGCATCCTGCGCGTGGCGCGCTTCGTCGCGCGCTTCGGCTTTCGCATCGCCCCGGAGACGATGCAGCTCATGCGGCGCATGGTGGACTCGGGCGAGGCCGACCACCTCGTCGCCGAGCGCGTGTGGCAGGAGTTCGCGCGCGGGCTGATGGCGGCGCACCCCGCGCGCATGCTCGAGGTGCTCGCCGAGTGCGGGCTCGCCGCGCGGCTGCTGCCGGAGCTGAAGAACGAGCGCGCCGCGCTCGAGCGCGCGGCGCGCGCCAACGCGCCGCTCGCGGTGCGCTTCGCCGTGCTCGCCTGGGGACTGGCGGAGCCGGCCGTGCGCGCGCTGTGCGGGCGCCTGCGCGCGCCGAACGAGGACCTCGAGCTCGCCCTGATCGCCAGCCGCTGCCGGCCGCTGCTCGCGGCGCGCGAGCCGCGCGAGCTGCTCGAGCTGCTCAAGCGCGCGGACGCCGTCCGCCGGCCCGAGCGCTTCGCGCAGCTGCTCGACGGGGTGCGGCTGGCCGAGCCCGCGGCCGACCTTTCGCGGGTGGAGCAGGCGTTCGCCGCCGCGGCCGCGGTGGACGCGGGCGCCATCGCGCGCGAGTCGGCGGCCGGCATCGGCGCGCGGGTGGAGAAGGCGCGCGAGGAGGCCATTGCGAAGGCGTTGGCGAAGGGGTAAAGTATCTACTATACCTTTGTATAGTGGATACTGAACTCACGATTCTGGCGGCCGCAGAGCGGCTGTTCGCCGAGCGCGGCTACGCGGGCACGCGCACCGCCGAGATCGCGCGCGCCGCGAAACTCACCGAGCGCACGCTCTTCAAGCACTTCCCCGGCAAGGAGACGCTGCTCGAGCGCGTGCTGCAGCCGGCGCTGCTCGCGGCGGCCACGCCGCCGCCGGCGAGCGCGGCGCCCTTCGCCGTCTGGTTCGAGACGCTCCTGCGGCAGCGGCTGGCCGCGGCGCAGGCGCGCCCGCATGCCCTGCGCCTGGTGCTCGTCGAGCTGCTGACCAGCGAGGGCGCGCGCCGGCGCTTCGCGCCGCTGTGGAAGCGCGAGCTCTGGGGTGCTCTGGTGTCGGCGGTCGCGCGCTTCCAGGCTCGCGGCGAGCTGCGCGCCGACCTCGAGGCCGAGGCGCTCGCACGCATGGTGCTGTCGCTCGCGCTGGGGTACCTCCTCTCGCGCACGCTGGTGGCGCCCGCGCTCGCCTGGGACGACGCGAAGGAGATCGCACGGCTGCTGGAGGTACTGCGGCGCGGCGCCGTCGCGGGCGCCTAGATCAGCCGGCCGATCCCCCAGGCCACGAGGCAGAAAAGCACCGTGCTGGCGAGCGGCACGTAGTAGGCGCGGCCGCGCACGCTGACCTTCAGGTCCCCGGGCAGACGTCCCACGCCCAAGCGCTGCAGCCAGGGCGTGGCGACGGCCAGAACGGCGAGCGAAAGCAGAATCGTCAGGAGCCACTTGATCATCGGCGCCGACAGGATACACTCGCGCGCTTTGCCGGGGGCCAATCGTGATCGACCTCTATACCTGGAGCACGCCGAACGGCCGCAAGGTCTCCATCATGCTGGAGGAATGCGCGCTGCCGTACCGCGTGCATCCCGTCAACATCGGCAAGGGCGAGCAGTTCACGCCCGAATTCCTCGCCGTCAATCCCAACAACCGCATCCCGGCGATCGTCGACAGCGAAGGCCCCGACGGCAAGCCGCTGCCGCTCTTCGAGTCCGGCGCCATCCTCATCTACCTGGCGGAGAAGACCGGCAAGCTGATGCCGCGCGATCCGCGCACGCGCTACGTCGCGCTGCAGTGGCTGATGTTCCAGATGGGCGGCGTCGGGCCGATGTTCGGCCAGGCGCACCACTTCATTCGCAATGCCAAGGAACAGGTGCCCTACGGCATCAAGCGCTACAGCGACGAGACGCGGCGCCTGTACGGCGTGCTGCAAAAGCGCTTGAGCGAAGCCGAGTACCTGGCCGACGAGTATTCGATCGCCGACATCGCCACCTTTCCCTGGGTGGCACGCTTCGAGTGGCACAAGGTCGACCTCGCCGATTTCCCCGCGGTGCAGCGCTGGTTCGACCGGATCTACGCGCGGCCGGCGGTACCGAAGGGCATGGCCGTCCCGACGCCGCCGTAAATGGTGACAGTCACCATTTAAGCGCCCCGCGCAAGCGACAAAGCGTGCGTCGTCCCGGTGTCATTGCAGTTCAAAACGATCTCGTGTTTTTTGGCCGGGTGAATCTTCCGGTCAAAAAACACGAGACCATTGGAATACCGCCGAAGGCTCCGACGTGTTCACGTCGCTTGCCGCTGGAAATGTTGCTCTGACCCCCTTTATTTCTTGCGGGCGTACTTTGCGAGGAAGGCGTTGATTTCCTCTACCCGCAGCTGCGGCTCGCCCGGAATCGGCTGGGTGCCCACCACGCGGTTCATCCACTGCATGTTGTCCTGCATGCGCGCCACGACGGCGCGCCACTCCTCGGCCGTATGGCGCCGCGGGTCGGGGAGCACGTGGCACTGGTTGCAGGCGAGGCGGAACGGCTCGCCGGCGGCGGTGTAGGCCTCGGGGATCTGCTTCGGGTCGAGCGGCGTCTGCGCGTGCTTCTGCAGGTACGCGACGAGCGCGTCGCCTTCGGCGGCGCTCGGCGCCCTGACTCCGGCCATCATGTCGAACATCAGCTGCCCGTAGTTGCCCTTGCCTTCCATCCTCAGCACCATACGCTCGACGATGGTGGGCCACTTGGCGGCGTGGTGCATCGCCGGGTTGGGCAGGTTGTGGCACTGCACGCAGTACTGCACGGTGAGGCGCGCGCCGCGCGAGCGCGGCTCGGGCAGCTTCGCGCGCTCGAAGGTGGGCGGCAGGATGCGCTCGAGGAGCGGCCCGTGCGGGCTCTCCGCCCAGCGCCGCTTTGCCTCGGCGATGTCGTCGGCCGCCGCGGCGAGCGGCAGGGCAAGAATAAGGGGGACGAGCACCCGCATCGGGCTAGAGCGTATGCGATCGGTCGCAGTTCGCAAAGCCGAGCAGCGGCCGCGGCACGCCCCGGCCGACGGCGAGCGCCTTGAACAGCTCGCCCATTTCCGCGGGCGAGAGCAGCCTGTGCGCCTCGGCGGCGAGCGGCGCGTAACGCACGACGTCCTCGGGATCCTCGCGCCCCAGCACCTCGGTGATGCCGCAATCGACGAGAAAGCCCGCCTGGCTGGCGTAGCCGAGCCCCTCCAGCCCCGCCTCGCGCGCCGCGCGCGCGAGCGCCGTGAAGTCCACGTGCGCAGTGATGTCCTGCAGGCCCGGGTGGAAGAACACGTCGCCGTGCGCGCGGTGGCGGTAGTGGCACATGAGCGTGCCCATGGCGCGCTGCGGGTGGTAGTACTCGCGCTCGGGAAAGCCGTAGTCGATGACGAGCAGCGCGCCGCGCTCGAGGCGGGCGGCGACGAGCTTCATCCAGGCGCGCGCCATGAGCCCGATCTCGCTCTCGTAGGGCACGGGCACGCGCAGCATGCGCGCCGCCTCGCGCAGCTCGCCCCCGGCCGGACGCTCGGCCCAGGCGAGCGCGCCGTCGGCGAGGCGCACGCCGCGCTCCATCACGCCCTCGCGCCGCCAGGCGAGCGCGTGTACCGGCATGGCGTCGGCGACCTCGTTCGCCAGCATCACGCCGCAAAAGCGCTCGGGCAGGCGCTCGATCCAGTGCGCGCGCTTGCCCAGCCGCGCGCGCTGGCGCGCGGCGAGCTCGGCGCTCGTCTCGAGGATCAGGTAGCGCACGGGGCCGAGCGCCTCGAGCAGCGCCTCGGCGAGCGCGCCGCTGCCGGCGCCGAACTCGAGGATCGCCTCGCCGGGCTGCAGCAGTCCCGCCACCTGGCGCGCGAGGGTGCGCGCGAAGAGCCGTCCCAGCTCGGGCGCGGTGGCAAAGTCGCCGGGCGCGCCGAGCTTCGCCGCGCCGCCCGCGTAGTAGCCCAGGCCCGGCGCATGCAGCACGAGCTCCATGTAGCGCGCGAAGCCGATCCAGTTGCCGCCGGCGGCGATCTCGGCGCGGATGCGCTCGAGGAGCCGCGCGCTCGCGGCGAGCGCATCGGCATCGGGCTCGGGCAGCATGCGGCGAATTTAACCTAGAATTCCCCGGATGACGGACCCCTCTCTCGAGAGCAAGGTGGCGCTGGTCACCGGCGCGGCGCGGCGCGTCGGCGCGGCGATCGCGCGGCGCCTGCACGCCGCGGGCGCGAGCATCGTCATCCACTACCGCGGAGCGGACGCCGAGGCCGCGCAGCTGGAGAAGGACCTCAACGCGCGCCGCGCGGGCAGCGCGCTCAAGGTGAAGGGCGACCTGCTCGCGCCGGTCGCGCCGCAGGCGCTGGTCGGCGCCGCGCTGCAGCGCTTCGCGCGCCTGGACTTCGTCGTCAACAACGCCTCCGCCTTCTATCCCACGCCGCTCGGCGAGATCGAGGCCGGGCACTGGGAGGAGCTCATCGGCTCGAACCTGCGCGCGCCGCTGTTTCTCGCGCAGGCGGCGGCGCCGCAGCTCGCGCTCGCCGGCGGGGCGATCGTCAACATCGCCGACATACACGCCGAGCGGCCGCTCAAGGACTACCTCGTCTACAGCGTGGCGAAAGCGGGGCTCGTCGCGCTGACGCGCGCGCTCGCGCTCGAACTTGCGCCCGCCGTGCGCGTCAACGCGGTGGCGCCGGGCACCATCGCCTGGCCCGAGGACGGGCAGTTCGCGCCGGCCGAGCGCGCGCGCATCATCGCCTCGACGCCGCTTGCGCGCACCGGCGCCGCCGAGGACGTGGCGCAGGCGGTACACTTCCTGTGCGGCGCGCCGTTCGTCACCGGCCAGGTGCTGGCGGTGGACGGCGGGCGCTCCGTCTTCCTCTGAGCATGCACGTCGTCCGCCTGCAGCGCGATCCGCGCAAGCCCGCCTACGAGGCCGGCAAGCTCGCCAAGCGCCTGCGGCGCCAGGTAGGCGAGGCGATCGCCGACTACGCCATGATCGGGGCGGGCGAGCGCGTCATGGTGTGCCTCTCGGGCGGCAAGGACAGCTACGCGCTGCTCGACGTGCTGATGGGGCTGCGCGAAAAGTCGCCCGTGCCCTTCGAGCTCGTAGCCGTCAACCTCGATCAGAAGCAGCCCGGCTTCCCGGCGCACGTGCTGCCGCAGTACCTCGAGGGCCGCGGCGTGCCCTACCGCATCGTCGAGCAGGACACGTATGCGGTGGTCAAGCGCGTGCTGCCCGCGGGCAGCACGCTGTGTTCGCTCTGCTCGCGCCTGCGCCGCGGGGTGCTCTACCGCGTCGCGGGCGAGCTCGGCGCCACGCGCATCGCGCTCGGGCATCATCGCGACGACATCCTCGCGACTTTCTTTCTCAACTTGTTCTTTGGGGGCACGCTGAAAGCGATGCCCCCAAAACTAAGGTCGGACGACGGCCGGCACGTGGTGATCAGACCGCTGGCCTACGTGCGCGAGGACGACCTCGCGGCCTATGCCGAGGACAAGGGCTTTCCCATCATCCCCTGCACCCTGTGCGGCTCGCAGGAGCACCTGCAGCGGCGCGTGGTGCGCGGCATGCTCCGCCAGTGGGAAAAGGAGCACCCGGGGCGCGTAGAATCGATCCTGCGGGCGCTCGGCGACGTGCGCCCCTCGCACCTCATGGACCGCAAGCTGTTCGACTTTCGTCTGGGAGCCGGCGATGAAACCCGTTGAAGGCGCGCGCCGCGAGGCCGAGGAGCTTCAGGGCATCGTGCCCACCGTCAACCTCGCGGCCGAGGCAGGACGCAAGGATTTTTACGCTCGGGCGAGAAAGCAGAACCTCGCGCCGCTGTGGCGCGTGCTGCACGGCCTGGTCACCGAGAAGCCCGCGACGCGCTGCGTGCCGGCCTTCTGGCGCTATGCCGACATCCGACCGCACCTCATGGAGGCCTGCGAGCTGATCGGCGCCGCCGAGGCCGAGCGCCGCGTCATGGTGCTGGAGAACCCGGGACTGCCTGGCCAGTCGCGCATCACGCAGAGCCTGTTCGCGGGGCTGCAGATCCTCCTGCCCGGCGAGATCGCGCCCGCGCACCGGCACACGGCCGCGGCGCTGCGCTTCATCATCGAAGGAAATAATGCCTTCACCGCGGTGGCGGGCGAGCGCACCATGATGGCCCCGGGCGACTTCGTCATCACCCCATCGTGGACCTGGCACGACCACGGCCACGAGGGCGAGGGGCCGATGGTCTGGCTCGACGGCCTCGACATGCACATCGTCAACATGCTGGCAGCAAGCTTTCGCGAGGATCTGGGCGGCAAGGCCCACAAGCTCGAACGCCCCGAGGGCACGGCGCCGGCCGAGTTCGGCAACAACCTGCTGCCGGTGGATGCCGTGCACCGCTCGCAGACCTCGCCGATCTTCAACTATCCCTACCGCAAGTCGCGCGCGTCGCTCGATACGCTCGCGCGCACGCGCGCGCCGGACCCCTGGCACGCGCACAAGATGAAGTACATCAACCCGGTGAACGGCGGCTGGGCGATGCCGACGCTCTCCACCTGGCTGCAGCTGCTGCCGAAGGGCTTCCGCACCGCGCCGTACCGCTCCACCGACAGCACCGTGTTCACGGTGGTCGAGGGGCGCGGGCGCAGCACCGTCGATGGCGAGGCCTTCGAGTGGGGGCCGCACGACATCTTCGTCGCGCCGAGCTGGATGGCGCACACGCACGAGGCAGCCGCGGACGCGGTGCTGTTCCTGTACTCCGACCGCGTGATCCAGGAGAAGCTCGACATCTGGCGCGAGTCGCGGGAGAAGGCGTGAGGCGCAAGCACGTGCTCACTGCCGGCCTGATGGCGCTGGTGCTGGCGATTGGCGCGGGCGCCTATGCGCGCATGGGCAACGACTGGCGCAGTGCGAGCCGCGAGCCGGTCGGCCTCGCGCCCGACCCGGCGCGCACCGCGGAAGCGGTGGTGCAGGTGTACGCCGCGCGGACGGTCGGGGTGCGCGGCCTGTTCGGCGTGCACAGCTGGATCGCGGTCAAGCCCGCCAAAGCCCAGGCCTACACCGTGTACGAGGTGATCGGCTGGAAGCTGCGCTACGACGACACCGCGGTGTCGGTGCGCAGCCGCGCGCCCGACGCGCGCTGGTTCGGCAACGAGCCGGAGCTCCTCGCCGACCTGCGTGGCGCGGCGGCCGAGCCGCTCATCCCGCGCATCGAGCGCGCGGTCGACGCCTACCCGTTCGGCGACGAGTACCGCGCCTGGCCGGGTCCGAACTCGAACACCTTCACCGCGTGGGTGACGCGCGCGGTGCCCGAGCTCAGGGCCGACCTGCCGCCCACCGCCGTCGGCAAGGATTACCTGCGCGGCGGCCTGTTCGCGTCGGCGCCGAGCGGCAGCGGCTACCAGCTCTCGGTGGCGGGGCTCCTCGGCGTCACGGCGAGCAGCGTCGAGGGGCTGGAAGTGAACCTCCTCGGCCTCAGCTTCGGCGTCGACCCCTGGCCGCCGGCGCTCAAGCTGCCGCTCGCCGGGCGCATCGGCGCGCGCTAGCGAGCGCCTGACCGCGCCACTGCGGCGCGGGGTTCTCGAAGCAGGTGCTGCCTGCGTTTGCCGTGATACACTTTCCGACCTCTGTAATACAGCTATCCAGCGCCCGCCATGAGCAATACCATCAATGCGCGCATCCCCCCCCGCGTGGAGCAGAAGCTCGCCGAGTACTGCGCCAAGAGTGGCGTCACGCGCTCCCAAGCCGTCCTTCGTGCGCTCGAGGAGTACCTCGACAAGACGCAAGGGGGCGCTGGACCCTACGCGCTCGCTGTAGACCTGATTCCGGCCAAGGGCGTGCCGCAAGTCCAGGCGGAAAAGGTCCGAGAGATCGCCCGGCGGGCTTTCCGTGGTTCGCGCACTCGTTGATACGGGCGCCGTTGTCGCGCTGGTCAATCGCGCGGATCGCCACCACGGCGCGGCAGTCGCGTGGTTCCGGGCGTTTCGCGGGGAGTTGCTGACTACGGAGGCCGTCATCACGGAGACGGCGTACGTGCTCGCATCCTTCGACGTGCACCAGCGTGCCGCGCTTCTGTGGTTCGAGCGCGCACGAGCCGCCGGCTTGCTGCGTGTTGAGGCGGTCGAGGATTATTCGGCGATTGCAGGAATTCTCACCCAGTACGCGAGCCTGCCCTGCGATTACGCGGATGCATCGCTCATCGCCCTTGCGGAACGTAGCGGCGTGAGCGTGATCGCCACGGTCGACCAGCGCGATTTCTCCGTCTACAGGATTCAGGGCCGCAAGCGCTTTCGGATCGTCCTGGGCTTGTCAAAATAGCTTTGACAGCCTAAACTCCGCGCCATCATGAACTGCGCGGAGCGGCTGGTCGAAGTCTTCGGCACCCAGGCCGATGTCGCGCGCGCGTTCCAGCTCGACCGCGCGGTCGTGCACAACTGGGTGAAGACCGGCTACGTGCCGGCGCGCTGGGCCGCCGAGGTCGAGCGCATCACCCAGGGCCGCATCAGCGCTCTCGATATCCTCGACGAAGCCAGCGCCAAGAGCCCGGTGCGCGTGAAATCGCGCCCGGACGACGCCCCCTTCGGCAATTCTCCGGAGAACCCCGCCATGACCCAGTACGCCCCGTCCAAGCGCATCACCTCCTTCCACCCGCCCCAGCGCACGCTGATGGGCCCCGGGCCCACCGAGATCCATCCGCGCGTGCTCACCACCATGAGCCAGCCGGCGATCGGCTACCTCGATCCGATCTTCGTCGACATGATGGAGGAGCTGAAGTCGCTGCTGCGCTACGTCTACCAGACGAAGCACCCGCTCACTTTCCCGCTTTCCGGGCCGGGTTCGGTGGGCATGGAATTCTGCTTCGTCAACCTGGTGGCGCCGGGCGACAAGGTGCTGGTATGCCAGAACGGCGTGTTCGGCGGCCGCATGCTCGAGAACGTGATCCGTTGCGGCGGCACGCCGATCGTGGTCGAGGACAATTGGGGCGAGCCGGTCGACCCGCAGAAAGTGGAAGACGCTCTGAAGAAGAACAAGGGCGTCAGCGTGGTGGCTTTCGTGCATGCCGAGACCTCCACCGGAGCGCAGTCCGACGCGAAGGAGCTGACCAGGATCGCGCACAAGCACGGGGCGCTGGTGATCGTGGATGCAGTGACGTCCCTTGCCGGCACGCCGGTGCGGGTGGACGAGTGGGAGATCGACGCCATCTACTCGGCGAGCCAGAAGTGCCTGTCGTGCACGCCGGGCCTGTCGCCGGTGTCGTTCTCCGAGCGCGTGGTCGAGCGCGTGAAAAAGAGGAAAGACAAGATCCACAGCTGGTTCATGGACATGAACCTGCTGCTCGGGTACTGGAACGCCGGCGCGCGCACCTATCACCACACCGCGCCGACGAATTCGCTGTTTGCGCTGCACGAAGCACTGCTGCTGATCCGCGAGGAAGGGCTGGAGAACTCCTGGGCGCGCCAC
>CAZAEG010000071.1:0-3069 GCA_964484035.1 uncultured Enterobacteriaceae bacterium
GCTCAAGCGCCCTTGATGACGCCGCGCGACTCGAGCTGCCCGATCTCGCCTGCGGAGTAGCCGAGGCCGCGCAGGATTTGCGCGCTGTGCTGGCCGTGCGCCGGCGGTTCGAAGTTCGGCTGTGCCGGCTCGTCGCGGAAAGCGATCGGCACCCCGAGGTGGTCCCAGCCGCGCGCGTCCTTCAGCAGCATGCCGCGCGCCTTGAAGTGCGGGTCCTCGAGCACCTCGGGGAGCGTCTTCATCGGGGCGAAGGCGATGTCGCGCCCCTTGAACCATTCGACCCACCCGGCCTTGGTCTTCGTCCTGAAGGTTTCCCGCAGGAACGCGCGCACGGGATCCTGCCCCGATCCGGGCGGCAGCCCGCACAGCGCGACCAAATCCGGCCGCCCGAGCGGCTCGAGCAGGTTCTGCGCGAACTTCAGCTCCTGGCCCCCGAGAACGACGAAGTCGCCGTCCTGGGTCTCGTAGATGTTGTAGAGCGCATTGCCGCCCAGGGTGCGCTCGGATTTCGGATCGGGCTGGCGCCGCTCGGTCATGGCGACGCCCATGTTGTTCGGCAGGCAGGCGAGCAGGCAATCGGCCATCGCCATGTCGAGGTAATCGCCCTTCCCGGTTTCCTTCCTGCGCAGGAGCGCCATCAGCACGCCGGCGAGCGTCATCGTGGCGACGAGCATGTCGGCATTCGCCAGCGCGGGGATCGCGGGCTTGCCGTCGCCGCCGCGGTTGAGGGACAGCACGCCCGTCATCGCCTCGGTGCCGAGGTCGTGCGTCGCGAGCTCGCGATAGGGGCCGCTCTGGCCGAAGGCGGCGATCGAGGCGTAGACGATTCCCGGGGCTCGTTTCGAAACCGGCGCATAGCCGATGCCGAGGCGATCGACGACGCCCGGGCGGAAAGACTCGATCAGCACGTCGGCTTTCTCCGCGAGGCGCATGAGGATCTCCACGCCCTGCGCGTCCTTGAGGTTGAGCGCGAGGCTCTGCTTGCCGCGCTGCGTATTGCTGAAATAGACGCTCACGCCGTCGCGCTTGGCGCCGATTCTGCGCGTGGGCTCGCCCTCGTCGATCGACTCGACCTTGATCACCTCGGCGCCCTGGTCGGCCATGAGCTGCGTGGCGAGCGGGCCCGGCAAGAAGCGCGAGAGGTCGACGACGCGCACGCCCTCGAGCTTCATCAGACGATCTTGTCCTGCTTCAACCTTGCGATCTCCGCCTCGCCATAGCCGAGCTCGGCGAGGAGCGCCTCGGTGTGCTCGCCGAGCTTGGGTGCCGGGTTCGCGGGCAGCGGCTCGCCCAGCCGGAACGGGCTCGCCACCAGCTTGCAGCCCGGCTTGTCCGGATGGTCGAACACCTGCACGCCGCCGCGCTCGAGGAAGTACGGGTTCTCGAGCGCCTGCGCCATGTCGTACACGGGTCCGCAGGGAATCGTGCCGCGCAGGCGCGCAAGCCAGTCTTGCGTGCTGCGCTTGCCGAACTCGGCGTCGAGGATCTTCGTCAGCGCGTCGCGATGCTCGCGCCGCGCGGCGAAATCCGGGTACCGGGCCTTCAGGTCCGCGCGCTCGAGCTTGTCGCACAGCAGCTCCCAGAAGCGCTGTGTCTGCGCCATGACGAAGAGCCAGCCGTCGTTCGTGCGGTAAAGCTGCGAGGGCACGATGAACGGATGCGCCGAGCGCGGTGCGCGCCCGGTGGCGAGGCCCTCGTTCAGATACCACGCCGCCGGGTAGTTCAGGAGGTGCATGGCGACGTCGTACAGCGACACGTCGAGGTCGCGCCCGCGGCCCGTGCGGCGCGCCTCGAGGATGCCGGCGAGCAGCGCCAGCGCGCAGGTCGTGCCGGTCGAGTAGTCGACGATGGAAAGACCCATGCGCGCGGGCGGCCCCTCGGGCTCGCCGGTGAGCGACAGGAACCCCGCCTCGCCCTGCATCAGGTAGTCGTAGCCGGGCCAGGACCGCCTCGAGCCGTCGCGCCCATAGGCCGAGAGGTGCGCGCAGACGAGCCTCGGATTGGCGTGCGCGAGGTCCCGGTGGCGCAGGCCGAGCTTCTCCGACTGGTCGCCGCGCAGGTTGCTGAGCAGCCCGTCGGCGGTCGCGGCAAGCTTCGCCAGGATCTGCCTGCCGCGCGGGTGCTTGAGGTCGAGCGTGAGCGACTTCTTGTTGCGGTTGAGCGACTGGAAGAAGACGCTGTCGTCCTCGCCCAGGAACTGCGGCCCGACCGCGCGCGAGACGTCGCCGCCGCCCGCGCGGCTCTCGATCTTGATCACCTCCGCGCCGAGGTCGGCGAGGTGCGCCGTGCCGAAGGGGCCGGCGCCGTACACCTCCACCGCGAGGATGCGCACGCCCGCGAGGGGCAGCATCAGGCGGGATTCCGCGCGATCAACTGCTTGGCGATGATGATGCGCTGCATCTCGTTGGTGCCCTCGCCGATGCACAGCAGCGGCGCGTCGCGGTAGTAGCGCTCCACGTTGAACTCGGTGGAGTAGCCGTAGCCGCCGTGGATGCGCAGCGCCTCGATCGAGTTCTCGAGCGCCGCCTCGGAGGCGAAGTACTTCGCCATGCCCGCTTCCATGTCGCAGCGCTCGCCGGCGTCGTAGGCGCGCGCGGCGTTCTCTACGAGCAGGCGCGCCGCCTCGCAGCGCGTCGCCATCTCGCCGAGCTTCAACTGGATCGCCTGATGCTCGCAGATCGGCTTGCCGAAGGTCTTGCGCACCTGGGAATAGGCCACTGCGTCCTTCAAGGCGGCATTGGCGACGCCCACGCCGCGCGCGGCGACGTTGATGCGCCCGAGCTCCAGGCCGCCGATGGCGTGGTGAAAGCCGCGCCCTTCCTCGCCGCCGATGAGGTTCGCCGCCGGCACGCGGCAGTCCTCGAAGATGAGCTCGGCGGAGTCGATGCCCTTGTAGCCGAGCTTCTCCAGTTTCTTCGACACCTTGAACCCCTTGCCCTTCTCCGCGAGGAACATGCTCATGCCCTTGTGCCGCGGCTTGGCCTCGGGGTCGGTCTTGACGAGCAGCGCGAAGCACGAGCCCTTGATGCCGTTCGAGATCCAGGTCTTGGTGCCGTTCACCACGTAGTC
>CAZAEG010000072.1:0-5425 GCA_964484035.1 uncultured Enterobacteriaceae bacterium
TCCACTCGCGCTGCGCGTCCGGGACGTCGTCCTCGGCGAAGATCGCCTCCACCGGGCACTCGGGCACGCACAGGGTGCAGTCGATGCACTCGTCGGGGTCGATCACCAGCATGTTCGGCCCCTCCCGGAAGCAGTCGACCGGGCACACGTCCACGCAGTCGGTGTACTTGCACTTGATGCAGCTCTCGGTGACGACGTAGGTCATGCGGGGAAAGCCTGGGGTGGCGAAAAGGTTAATCGAATCCGTAGTTTAGCACGCGCACTTGGGTTCCGGGACGCACGCCCCCATAATGACGGCTCCCTGCATTGCCCCCGAGGAGCCATGAGCAGCAGCACGCAGATTCATCACGTCACGGACGCAAGCTTCGAGCCGGAAGTCCTGCAGTCCGAGGTGCCGGTGCTGGTGGACTACTGGGCCGAATGGTGCGGCCCCTGCAAGTCGATCGCGCCGATCCTGGACCAGGTGGCGCAGGAATACGACGGGCGCCTGAAGATCGCCAAGATCAACGTCGACGAGAACCAGGCGGTGCCCGCCAAGTTCGGCATCCGCGGCATCCCGACGCTGATGCTGTTCAAGAACGGCAACCTCGAGGCGACGCGCGTGGGCGCGCTCTCCAAGTCGCAGCTCACGGCGTTTCTTGACAGCAATATCTAAACCACTTACGCTGCGCAGCTATCCCGCCCCGGCGACCCGGGGCGGATGAAATGAAGAAGTTGCGGTAAAGACCGGCGCGCGCCGCAGTTCCCAGGCGCGGCGCCCTTCCCCATACGAAGCGAAGTCGGCAGGTCCCCGCAGAACCTCTGTTCACTCGTCCATGCATCTCTCAGAACTGAAGAGCCAGCACGTCACGCAGCTCGTCGAAACCGCGGTCGCGAACCAGATCGACAACGCGAGCCGCATGCGCAAGCAGGACCTGATCTTCGCGCTGCTCAAGAACCAGGCGAAGAAGGGCGAATCGATCTTCGGCGACGGCACGCTGGAGGTGCTGCCCGACGGCTTCGGCTTCCTGCGCTCGCCGGAGACCTCCTACCTCGCGAGCACCGACGACATCTACGTCAGCCCCTCGCAGATCCGCCGCTTCAACCTGCACACCGGCGACACGATCGAGGGCGAGATCCGCACGCCCAAGGACGGCGAGCGCTACTTCGCGCTCGTCAAGGTCGACAAGGTCAACAGCGAGATTCCCGAGGCCGCCAAGAACAAGATCCTGTTCGAGAACCTCACGCCGCTCCATCCGGACGAGATGTTCAAGCTGGAGCGCGAGATCAAGGCCGAGGAGAACCTCACCGGGCGCGTGATCGACATCGTCGCGCCGATCGGCAAGGGCCAGCGCGGCCTCATCGTCAGCCCGCCGAAGGCCGGCAAGACGGTGATGCTGCAGCACATCGCCCACGCCCTCGTCACCAACCACCCCGAGGTCTCGCTCATCGTGCTCCTGATCGACGAGCGCCCGGAAGAGGTGACCGAGATGAGCCGCTCGGTGCGCGGCGAAGTCGTCGCCTCCACCTTCGACGAGCCGGCCTCGCGCCACGTGCAGGTCGCCGAGATGGTGATCGAGAAGGCCAAGCGCCTCGTCGAGCACAAGAAGGACGTGGTGATCCTGCTCGATTCCATCACGCGCCTCGCGCGCGCCTACAACACCGTGGTGCCCGCCTCGGGCAAAGTGCTCACCGGCGGCGTCGACGCCAACGCCCTGCAGAAGCCCAAGCGCTTCTTCGGCGCCGCGCGCCACGTCGAGGAAGGCGGCTCGCTCACCATCATCGCCACCGCGCTCATCGACACCGGCAGCCGCATGGACGACGTGATCTACGAGGAGTTCAAGGGCACCGGCAACATGGAGATCCACCTCGACCGGCGCATGCACGAGAAGCGCATCTTCCCGGCGATCAACGTCAACCGCTCCGGCACGCGCCGCGAGGAGCTGCTCATCCAGAAGGAGCTGCTGCAGAAGATCTGGGTGCTGCGCAAGCTCCTGTTCCCGATGGACGAGCTGGAAGCCGCCGAATTCCTCATCGACAAGCTGCGCGCCACCAAGAACAACGCCGAGTTCTTCGACTCGATGCGGCGGGGGTAAATGGGGTCTGTCCCCATTTAGCAGGCGACGGCGCCAGCTTCGCCGCCGTTTTTGCCTTTCATACACATCTCGTGTTTTTTCGGCCGGAAGATTCACCCGGCCGGAAAAACACGAGACCATGGAAAATCGAACGCAGGCTGCGACGCGTTCTTGGCGCCGGCGGGGTCTGTCCCCATTTAAGCGGCGCCGGCCCCGGCTGCTAAACTCCCCCCGTTTCCTAAAGGGGGAAGCCTGCTCGACACCACGCGCCGCGTCGCGACGCCCGAAGGCATAGAGCTCACCCTGCAGCTCGTCGGGCCGGTGCCGCGCGCGCTCGCCTGGGCCATCGATCTGGTGCTGCGCGCGCTGGTGGTGTTCGCCGTGATCATGGGGGCGGGCTTGCTCGGCATGGCGGGCTGGGGCCTCGCGCTGCTCGCCATGTTCTTCGTCGAGTGGCTGGCGCCGGCGTGGTTCGAGGTTTACTGGAACGGGCAGACGCCGGGCAAGCGCGCACTCGGCATCGCGGTGCTGAACGACGACGGCACGCCGGTGCGCTGGGGCGCGTCGCTGACGAGAAACCTCCTGCGCGCGGTGGACTTCCTGCCGTTCCTCTACGGCTTCGGCCTCGCCGCCATGCTCGCCAACCGCGACTTCAAGCGCCTCGGCGACCTCGCCGCCGGCACGGTGGTGGTGTACGCGCCCGGCAAGGCGCGCGCGCGCACGCTGCCCGAGGCGCCCGCCGAGCCGCCGCCGTTTCCGCTCTCGCTCGAGGAGCAGCGCGTGGTGCTCGACCTCGCCGAGCGCTCGGCGAGTCTGACGCGCGAGCGCCTGGAGGAGCTCGCGATGCTGCCCGCGCCGCTCACCGGCGGCGCGACCGGCGCCGCCGCCGCGGCGCGCCTGCTCGCCATGGCGAGCCATCTCGCGGGCCGGCGATGAAGCAGGCACCGTTCGAGGCTGCGCACGGCGAGGAGTGGCGCGCGTTCGAGCGCTTCCTCGACGCCTCGGCGCTCGCCCAGCCGCCCTTCCCGCCCGAGGAGATGCCGCAGCGCTACCGGCGCCTGTGCCACCACCTCGCGCTCGCCACGGACCGCCAGTACAGTCCCGAGCTGTTCGACCGCCTGAACCTGCTCGCGCTGCGCGGCCACCACGCGCTGTACGCCAACCGCCGCCGCCAGTCGCAGCGCATGCTGGACTTTCTGCTGGTCGCGTTTCCGTCGCTGGTGCGCGCCGAATGGCGCGTGGTGGGCGCGGCGGCGCTGCTGTTCCTCGGTCCGCTCGGCGCTCTGATCGCCGTGCTGCAGCTCTATCCGGAGTTCGTGCATTACCTGCTCACCCCGTCGCAGATCGCGGGCTTTCACGACATGTACGACCCGGGCAACCGCCGCCTCGGCATGCGCGAAGCCGACACCCACCTGGCGATGTTCGGCTACTACATCTGGAACAACGTGCGCATCGGCTTCCAGACCTTCGCCGGCGGGCTGCTCGCCGGCCTCGGCACGCTCTGGTACCTGGCGGCGAACGGCGTGATCCTCGGCGCCGTCGCCGGCTACCTCACGCAGGTCGGCTTCGGCGAGACCTTTTGGTCGTTCGTCTCGGGCCACGCCGCGCTCGAGCTCACCGCCATCGTTATCTCCGGCGCGGCGGGGCTGCGCCTCGGCCTGGCGGTGATCGCGCCCGGCAACCGCTCGCGCAAGGCGGCGCTGGTGGCTGCGGCGCGGCCCGCAGTGCGCCTGATGTACGGCGCGGCGCTGATGTTCACGGCCGCAGCCTTCGTCGAGGCCTTCTGGTCGCCGCTCACCGCGGTGCCTTACGGCGTGAAGATCTGGGCGGGCCTCGCCGGCTGGGCGCTGCTCCTCGCCTACCTCGCGCTCTCGGGACGCGCCGGTGCAGCTCGATAGGCTCGCCATCGCGCTGCGGCCGCGCTCGGCCTGGGAGTCGGTCGACCTCGGCGTGGGCATGCTGCGCGAGTGGTGGCGGCCGATGTACGCGTCGTTCGCCGCGGTCTACGTCCCGGTCGCCGCGGCGTGCCTCTGGGTGGGCTGGAGCGCCGGCAAGCCGTGGCTCGCCCTCGTGCTCCTGTGGTGGCTGAAGCCGCTCTTCGACCGCGTCGCGCTGCACGTCGCCTCGCGCGCCGTGTTCGGCGACGTGCTCGGCGTGCGCGCGACGCTCGCGCAGGCGCGCACCTGGCTCGGCAGTGGCCTCGTCGGCGCGCTCACCCTCGGGCGCATCGACACGGCACGGTCGTTTCACCTGCCGGTGAAGCAGCTCGAGGGCCAGAGCTGGCGCGCGGCGCGCGCGCGGCGCGTGCTGCTCGGGCGGCGCACGCACGGCTACGCGGTGTGGCTCACCCTCGCCTGCCTCAACTTCGAGCTGGTGTTCATGTGGTCGGCCGACATGCTGTGGGGTCTCGTGCTGCCGGCGAAAGCGCAGGAGGGCACGAGCATCTGGGAAGCGATGTTCGCGGACGCGGCGCTCGACAACGTCTTCACCTACGCCGACTTCGCCGCCTACGCGGCCGCGGTGTTCGTCGTCGAGCCGCTGTACGTCGCCGCGGGCTTCGCGCTGTACCTCAACCGGCGCACGCTGCTCGAGGGCTGGGACCTGGAGGTGGCGCTGCGGCGCATCGGCGCGCAGCGTGCCGCCGCCGCGCCCGGCGCGGCGCTCGCCGCGCTCGCGCTCCTCGCGGCGGCGCTCGTCGTGCTCGCGCCGGCCGCGCCGGCGCTGGCGCAAGCCGCGGCCAAGGACCCCAAGCGCGAGATCGCCGAGGTGCTGAAAGCGCCCGAGTTCCCGCACGAGCGCGTCGTCACGCGCTGGCAGCGGCGCCCCGCGCAGGCCCCGCGCGACGGGCCGGAATTCGATCTTGGCTGGCTGCGCGCCCTCGGCTACGCCTTCGCCAGGTCCTCCGAAGTCGCGCTGTGGATCGCCGCCGCGGCGCTCGTCGCCCTCGGCCTGTGGTGGGCCGCGCGCCTCGCGCCGCGCGCGCCGCCCGCCTCGCGCGCGCCGTACCGGCCGCCGCCCTCGCTCTTCGGCATGGCGCTCGCGCCGCAGACGCTGCCCGCCGACCTCGCCGGCGCAGTGCGCGCCCTGCTCGCCGCGGGCCGCTTGCGCGAGGCGCTGGCGCTGCTTTACCGCGGCACGCTCTCGGCGCTGGTGCACGGCCGCGGCATCGAGCTCAAGCCGAGCGACACCGAGGGCGAGGCGCTCGCGCGCGTGCGCGCGCACGGCGAGGCCGCCGCCGCGCAGTACTTCGCGGAGCTCGTCCAGCACTGGCAGCGCGCGGCCTACGCGCGCCGCCTGCCGGCGGCCGCCGACGTCGAGCGGCTGCTCGCCGCCTATGGCGAGCACTTCGCGCCGCGCAGCCCCGCATGAGC
>CAZAEG010000073.1:0-13334 GCA_964484035.1 uncultured Enterobacteriaceae bacterium
CGCCGAACGCTTGCAGCACTGCATCGTTCTCATCCCGGAAAACAGAGCAGGTGACATACAGCAATTTACCACCCGGCGCGAGCACCCGCCAAAGCGCGTCGAGAATCGCCGCCTGGCGCTGCGCGAAGCCGCGCACGTCGCTGGCACGGCGCAGCCACTTGATGTCCGGGTAGCGCCGCGCCACGCCCGAGCCCGTGCACGGGACGTCGGCGAGCACGCGGTCGAACGCTTGCCCGTCCCACCAGGCATCGAGCGCGGTGCAGTCCGCCGCGCGCACGTTGGCCGCCAGTCCCAGGCGCGCGAAGCCCGGCGCGATGCGCGCGGCGCGCGACGCATCCGCGTCGAGCGCCGTGACTTCGACGTCCGCGCTCTCCAGGATATGCGCGCATTTGCCGCCCGGCGCGGCGCAGGCATCCAGCACACGCTGCCCCGGCGCAAGATCGAGCAGCCGCGCGCAGTGCTGGGCGCCCGCATCCTGCACCGAGACCAGTCCCTCGGCGAACCCGGGCAGGCGCGCCGTCGGCACCGGCTTCTCGAGCAGCAGTGCGCAGTCGGCGATGTGCCGCGCCGCCAGCCCGGCCGCGGCGAGCTGCGCGAGATAGGCTTCGGGCTGCACGCGCCGACGATTGACGCGCAGGCACATGGGTGGATGCATGTTTCCCGCCTCAAGAATCGACAGCCAATGCTGCGGATGGTCGCGCTGCAGGGTCTCGATCCACCAGCGCGGGTGCTGGTAGCGCGCCTCGTCACCGGCGAGCACGCGGCGCTCGAGCGCGTCGCGGCCGCGCAGATAGCCGCGCAGCACGCCGTTGACGTAGCCGCGCGCCGGCCATTGCCCGAGCAGCGCGCACGCGCGCACCGCCTGGTCGACGACCGTGTACGCAGCATAGCGTCCGCTGTCCAGCGCGTAGAGCGCGCACCAGAGGAGCGCCTGCACCTGCGGCGCAGCTTCGCCTTTGCGCGACAGGCTGCGCACCAGGGCCTGTACCCGGCCGTAGCGGCGCAGGGTGCCGTGACACAGATCGATCACCGCGCTGCGCGCTTCGCCCTGCTCGGTCGGATCCTCGAGCCGGCGTCCCGCCGCCACACGCGCCGTCGCGCGCGCCGCCGCGGCAAGCGCCGGCGCGAGCGCCGCCACGCGCGTCATTGCAGCCGCTCGCCGGGGGTGATCGCGCAGCCGCGCAGGAAGTCTGCGGCAGCCAGCCGCTTGCCGCCGGCGCGCTGCAATTCTGTCGCCAGCAGCGCCAGCTCGCCGCAGGCGACGAGCACGCCTTCCGCGCCCGCGGCAAGCACGGTCCCGGGGGCACCCTGCGCCGTGCGCACGCCCGAGCGCCATATCTTGATCGGCGCGCCGCGCAGCCTGGCCGCAGCCCCCGGCGCCGGGCGCAGGGCGCGGACCGCGCGCTCGATTTCAGCCGCGGGCCGCCGCCAGTCGATTTCGGTTTCGCGCTTCTCGATCTTGCGCGCGTACGTTGCGCCCTGCGCGGACTGGGGCACGGCGCACGCACGCCCGGTGGCCGCTGCCTCGAGCGCGGCGACGATCATGCGCGCACCCAGCGCCGCGAGCTTGTCATGGAGCGAGCGCGCATCGTCCTCCTCCGCGATGGCAATGCGCTTCTGCGCGAGCATCGGTCCGGTATCGAGACCCGCATCCATGCGCATGATGGTGATCCCGGTCTCGCGATCGCCAGCGAGCAGCGCGCGCTGAATCGGCGCCGCGCCGCGCCATCTCGGCAGCAGCGATGCGTGGATGTTGAGCGCGCCGCCGGGCGCGATATCGAGGGCCCATTGCGGCAGCAGAAGGCCGTAGGCCGCGACCACGAGGACCGCAGGGCTCGCGGCGGCGACGCGCGCCTGCGTCGCGGCATCGCGCAGCGTGGCAGGCTGCAGCACTTCCAGCCCGCGTGCCGCGGCAAGTTGCTTGACTGCGCTGGGTGCCGGGCGCATGCCGCGCCCGGCGGGACGGTCGGGTTGCGTTAGCACCAGAGCCACGTCGTGGCCGGCGTCGAGCAGCGCAGCGAGCGCACGCTCTGCGAAAGCCGGGGTGCCCGCGAAGACGAGGCGCAGGAAAGTGCTGGGCGCCCGTGAACGAGCGCCTCAGGCGCTCTTGCGCAGCTGCTTGGCGAGCTTGGCGCGCACGCGCTGCTGCTTGAGCTGCGAAAGGTACTCCACGAATACCTTGCCCTTCAGGTGATCCATTTCGTGCTGGATGCACACTGCGAGCAGGCCCTGTGCCTCGAGCGTGAAAGGATTGCCATTCTGGTCGAAGGCGCGCACCTTGACGCGTTCCGCACGCTCGAGGATGTCATAGACGCCCGGCACTGACAGGCAGCCCTCTTCGATGTCCGAGACCCCCGAGGCCTCGACGATCTCGGGGTTGACCAGCACCACCAGCGAGTCGTGCCGTTCCGAAACGTCGATGACGATGACCTGCTTGTGCACGTCCACCTGCGAAGCGGCGAGCCCGACCCCGGGCGCGGCGTACATGGTCTCGGCCATGTCCCGCACGAGCTTCTTCAGAGGCTCATCGAACACGGTGACCGGGACAGCCGCTTTGTGCAGCCGGGCGTCAGGGTAGCGCAGGATATTCAGCAGGGCCATCATTGGGGTAAATAGCGTTGCAAATTGAACAAATTAGATGGAAAATCTAAGGCACCAGATAAACAGTTCGAGGTTTGTGCTACATTTGGATCGCAAAGGGGCATTTCAAGCCCGCCCGGGAACAAGGATGAGGTTCGGGGGCACGATGCACGACCAATTGGGTAAGTCTATCACAGCGCTCGTTTTTGTCCTGGGCGCCCTGGTCACCAGCGCGGCGCTGCCGCAGGTCCCGCCTATCCCGCAAACCCCGCTGGCGTTCAAGGCGGACGCGCCCGATCGCTACGTGGTGGTGCGGGGCGACACGCTGTGGGGCATTTCGGAGCGCTTCACGGACTCCCCGTGGCGCTGGCCGGAGATCTGGAATTTCAACCGCGAGCAGATCAGAAATCCCCACTGGATCTACCCAGGCGATGTGATCGTGCTCGATCGGGTGAGCGGCACGCTGTCCATCGCGGGGGCTGACGGCAAGCCGGCCGCGCCAGGTGCGCCGGGCGCTCCCGGCGATGCGGCCGGCGCGCCGGCGGATCGACCGGGCCTCGGTGTCGGCAGCGCGGTCGGCACCGTCAAGCTCTCGCCGCGTGTACGCGCCGAATCCACCGCGCGCGACGCGATCCCCAGCATTCCGCCGAGCGCCATCGAGCCGTTCCTGTCGCGGCCGCTGATCATCGAGCCCGACGGGCTCGATAACGCGCCGACCATCATCGCCACCGAGGACAATCGCGTCATCATCGAGGCAGGGAACCAGGCCTACGTACGCGGCATGGGAGACTCGAAAGAGGAGAACTGGTTCATCTACCGCCGCGGCACGGCCCTGATCGATCCCGACACCAACGTGACCCTCGGCTATGAGGCCATCTACCTCGGCACGGCGCGAGTCACCCGCGTGGGTGATCCGGCGACCGTTCAGCTCACCTCGGTGACGCAGGAAGTCGGCAGGGGCGACAAGCTGCTCCCCGTAGGGGTGCCCGAAGTCCCGAAATACGCTCCGCATGCGCCGGCGGTCTTCATGCAAGGGCGAGTGATCGGCATCTATGGCGGCCTGGGCAAGGTGGGCGAAGCCGGGCCGCAGCAAATCATCACCCTGAACCGGGGGCGCTCCGACGGCGTCGAAGTCGGACATGTGTTCGCGCTGTACCGACCGGGGCCGCTCATCGCCGACGCTTCGGTCAGTATTGGCGGCAAGCCCGCGACGTTCAAGCTGCCCGACGAACGCTATGGCCTGGCGTTCGTATTTCGAATCTACGACCGAGTCTCCTACGCGCTGGTGATGCGCATCTCCAAGCCGGTCAATCCGCTGGATGTCGTGCAGACGCCCTGAGACGCTGTCCGGCGCAGTGCGCCTGCCCGACAATAGTCCCCCGCCGGGATGAGTAAAGACCCGGACCTGGCGAGCTGGCTGCAGCTCACGCTTACGCCAGGTCTTGGTGCCGCCGCCATCCGCGGTCTGCTCGCCCGGTTCGGCCTGCCTGAAAACATCTTCGCGACGCCCCACGCGCAGCTCGAGCGCGCCGTCGGGCCGGCTGCCGCGGCGCTGCTGCATAGCGACGAAACCGCAGCCGCCGTGGACAACGCACTGCGCTGGGCCGAGGCGCCCGGCCACGCCGTGGTCACCCTGGCGGACGCCGAATACCCGAAACTGCTCCTCGAGATTGCCGACCCGCCGCCGTTGCTCTATGTGATCGGCCGGCTCGAGCTGCTCGCGCAGCCCGCGCTTGCCATTGTCGGCAGCCGCAACGCAACCGCGCAGGGCATGCGCAACGCGGAGCAGTTCGCGGCCGCGTTCAGCGCCGCTGGACTCACCATCGTTTCGGGATTGGCGATGGGCATCGACGCCGCGGCGCATGCCGGCGGCCTGGCCGGCGAAGGCTCGACCGTCGCGGTCCTGGGCACCGGTGTCGATGTGACGTATCCGCGGCAGAACGCGCCGCTCGCGGCGCGCATCGCCGAGTCCGGGTTGCTGCTGTCGGAGTTCGCGCTCGGCAGCGCCGGCGCAGCGCACCATTTCCCGCGTCGCAATCGACTGATCAGCGGGCTCGCGCAGGGCTGCCTGGTGGTCGAGGCCGCGCTTGCATCGGGGTCGCTGATCACGGCGCGTGCGGCAGCCGAGCAAGGCCGCGAAGTGTTCGCGATTCCTGGGTCCATCCACTCGCCACTCTCCAAGGGCTGCCACGCGCTCATCAAGCAAGGCGCCAAACTTGTCGAGTCGGCCGAGGACGTGCTGGCCGAACTGACCGCCTACCGGCGTACCGCCACCGCCAGCACGCGGGCGCCGTCGCCGGCGCAAGCGGGCGAGGACCCGCTGCTCGCGCACATGGGCTTCGACCCGGTGGATGTGGATTCGATATGCGCGCGCTCCGGACTTACGGTAGACAGGGTGTGCGCCGACTTGCTGCGTCTGGAGCTCGGCGGGCGCGTCGCGGCGCTCCCGGGCGGCATGTACCAGCGGCTCAACTGAGGATCCACCAGGAGAATAACAACATGTTCGACATCCTCGTTTTCGTGTTCGAGAACTGCCGGCAGGCCGACGTGTCGCACGATCCCGAGCGCGTCGCGCGCAAGCTCTCGGCGGCGGGGTTCGACGACATGGAGATCAGCGCCGCGCTGTCCTGGCTGGCGGGCGTGGTGCGTACGCCGCAGCGCTCGCTCGCGCCGCTGCCGGAAAGCAGCACCGCGTTCCGCGCGTACGCGCCGAAGGAGCTCGCCAAGCTCGACGCCGATTGCCGCGGCTTCTTGCTGTTCCTGGAGCGTTCCGGCATCCTCTCGCCGGCATCGCGCGAGCACGTCATCGAGCGCGCCCTGGCGACCGCCGGCGAGACGTTATCTCTGGATCAGATCAAGCTGATCGTCGTGATGGTGCTTTGGAGCCAGCAGGCGCCTGCGAGCCAGCTGGTCGCCGAGGAACTGCTCTCGGCGCGCGGCGAGCGCCTGCCGAACTGAGGCTCCTACGCGCGCGGTACGCGCGCGTAGGGAATCGACGCGCGGTTGAAAAGGCGCGAGCTTTGCGGGTATCCTCTGCGGCCTTTCGCGCCGCATGAGCAAGAAACTCATCATCGCCGAGAAACCTTCCGTCGCCGCCGACATCGCGCGCGCGCTGGGCGGCTTCACGCGCAAGGGCGACCATTTCGAGAGCGACGACTACGTCCTGTCCTCGGCCGTCGGTCACCTGCTCGAGCTGGCGGTGCCCGAGGAATTCGACGTCAAGCGCGGCAAGTGGTCGTTCGCCCACTTGCCGGTGATCCCACCGCGCTTCGAGCTCGCGCCCATCGAGCGCGCTGCCGATCGCCTCAACCTGCTGCTGCGGCTGCTCAAGCGCAAGGATGTCGATGGGCTGATCAATGCCTGCGACGCGGGCCGCGAGGGTGAGCTGATCTTCCGCCACATCGTGCAGCACGCGCGCGCCAGGAAGCCGATCCAGCGCCTGTGGCTGCAATCCATGACACCGGCGTCGATCCGCGACGGCTTCGAGCTATTGCGCGCCGACAAGGAACTGCTGCCGCTTGCCGATGCCGCCAAGAGCCGATCGGAAGCGGACTGGCTGGTCGGCATCAACGGCACGCGCGCCATGACCGCGTTCAACTCCAAGGAAGGCGGCTTCTATCTGACGACTGTAGGCCGTGTGCAGACGCCGACGCTGACCATCCTGGTGGAGCGCGAGGAAAGTATCCGCGAGTTCAAGCCACGTGACTACTGGGAAGTGCATGCGCGCTTCGGCGCCAAGGCGGGTGAGTACCCGGGACGCTGGTTCGATCCGCGGTTCCGCAAGGCCGAGGAAACCGAGCGCAAGGCCGAGCGGCTGTGGCGGGCCGCCGACGCCGAGGCAATCGTGGCTGCCTGCCACGGCAAGCCGGGGTCGGTCAGCGAAGAAACCAAGCCCACCACGCAAGCTTCGCCCCTGTTGTTCGACCTGACCAGCCTGCAACGCGAAGCCAACGGCCGCTTCGGCTTCTCGGCGCGCGGCACGCTGTCCCTCGCGCAGGCGCTGTACGAACGCCACAAGGTGCTGACCTACCCCCGCACCGACTCGCGCGCCCTGCCCGAGGACTATGTCGCCACCGTGAAAAAGGCGATGGACATGCTCAGCGGCGACCGCGAGTACGCGCCCTTCGCCAAAGCAGTGCTGAAGAACGGATGGGTCAAGCCCAACCGCCGTATTTTCGACAACAGCAGGATTTCGGACCACTTCGCCATCATCCCGACCCTGCAGGCGCCCAGGAACCTGAACGAGGCCGAGCGCAAGCTCTACGACCTGGTGGTGCGACGCTTCCTCGCCGTGTTTTATCCGTCGGCGGAGTTCCTGCAGACCACGCGCATCACCGAGGTCGGCGAGCATCGTTTTAAGACCGAGGGCAAGGTTCTGCGCAATCCCGGCTGGCTCGCGGTCTACGGCCGCGCGGCGCAAGACGAGGGCGAGACGCTGGCGGCGGTGGAATCGGGTGAGAAAGTGAAGACGCTGGAGATCGCATCGAGCGCTCTGCAGACCAAGCCGCCGGCGCGCTTCAGCGAGGCGACGCTGCTATCGGCCATGGAGGGCGCCGGCAAGCTGGTGGAAGACGACGAGCTGCGCGCCGCCATGGAAGCCAAGGGTCTGGGCACGCCGGCGACGCGCGCGGCGATCATCGAGGGCCTGATCCGCGAGGAGTACATCCATCGCAACGGCCGCGAGCTGGTGCCGACGCCGAAGGCGTTCTCGCTGCTGTTTGCGCTCAAGCACTTCGGCGTCACCGAGATCACCTCGCCCGAGCTCACCGGCGATTGGGAGTTCAAGCTGAAGCTGATGGAGCACGGCAAGCTCAAGCGCAAAGAGTTCATGGAGCACATCGAGCAGGTCACGCGCGACCTGGTCGAGCGCATCAAGCACGGCGACATACCGGACACGGCGTTCGCCACGGTGCCCGCGCCCTGCCCGAAATGCGGCGGCTCGGTGCAGGAGAACTACCGCAAGTTCCAGTGCCAGAAGTGCGACTTTTCGCTGTGGAAGGTCACCTCCGGGCGGGAATGGTCGCCCGAGGAAGTGGCTGAGCTCATCACCAAGCGCGCTATCGGGCCGCTGACCGGATTTCGCAGCCGCAAGGGCAAGCCTTTCAGCGCCGCGCTCAAGCTGAGCGACGAGCTGCGCCCGGAGTTCGACTTCGGTCAGGGCAGCGCCTCCGGCGAGGGCGAGCCGGCGCCCGATTTTTCCGCGCAGGACAACCTCGGCGCCTGCCCGAAGTGCGGCGCGCGCGTCTTCGAACACGGCGTCGCCTACGTCTGCGAGAAGTCGGTGGGCGCCGAGCGCAGCTGCGACTTCCGCACCGGCAAGATCATCCTGCAGCAGCCAGTCGAGCGCGAGCAGATGCAGAAGCTTCTCGCCACCGGCCGCACCGATCTGCTCGCGCGCTTCATCTCCAAGAAGGGACGGCCGTTCAAGGCCTTCCTGGTGAAGACGCCGGGCGGCAAGATCGGCTTCGAGTTCCAGGCGCGGGCGCCGAAGCCGGGCGCCAAGCCGAAACCCGAGGCGCCCCTGGCCGAAGTGAAGCCGCTGCTGAAGAAGCCGGCGCTCAAGGCGCCGGCGAAGCCTACACGTCGAGGTTCCGCACGCCGAGCGCGTTAGATTCGATGAACGCGCGCCGCGGCTCGACTTCGTCGCCCATCAGCTTGGTGAAAATCTCGTCCGCGGCGATGCCGTCCTCGATCTGCACCCTGAGCAGCCGCCGCGTGGCCGGGTCCATCGTCGTTTCCCACAGCTGCGTGGGATTCATTTCGCCGAGCCCCTTGTAGCGCTGCAGCACCATCGACTTCTGCACTTCGGCCAGCAGCCAGTGCATGGCCTCCGCGAAGTCCTTCACCGGCTGCTTGCGCTCCCCGCGCTGCACGTACGCGCCGACCCCAATCAGCCCGCGCAGCAGTTCCGCCGTCGAACGCATCTGCGCATAGTCCCCCGAGTGCACGAACTCCGCATCGATCGCCGTGACGCGCATGTTGCCGTGCCGCGTGCGCTCGATGCGCACCTGGTAGCGCTCGGTCTTGGGATCGAAGTGCGCGTGCACATGCACGCCATTTCGCGACATCGCCCCCGCCAGCGCCTCCACCGAAGCCTCGGCCAGGTCGCGGCGCGACAAATCGACCTGCGCGCCGCGCAACAGCGCCTGCAGGGCATCGCGATCGATCCAGCGCGACACGCGCTCGATCACCGCCTCGGCCAGCAGGTACGATTTGGCCAGCTCGGCCAGCGCCTCGCCGCGGATCGCCTCGCGCTGAGCCGCCGGGTGCAGCGTCGCATCGACCAGCGCCTGGCGCAGCATGAACTCGTTCAGCTCGTGCTCGTCCTTCAGATAGCGCTCTTCCTTGCCGAGCTTCGACTTGAACAGCGGCGGCTGCGCGATATAGATGTGACCGCGCTCCACCAGCTCCGGCATCTGGCGGTAGAAAAACGTGAGCAGCAGCGTGCGGATGTGCGAGCCGTCGACGTCCGCATCCGTCATGATGATGATGCGGTGGTAGCGCAGCTTGTCCGCATCGTATTCCTCCTTGCCGATGCCGCAGCCGAGCGCCGTGATCAAGGTGGCAATCTCGGCAGAAGACAGCAGCTTGTCGAAGCGCGCGCGCTCGACGTTGAGGATCTTTCCCTTCAACGGCAGAATGGCCTGGAACTTCCGGTCGCGCCCCTGCTTGGCGGAGCCCCCCGCGGAATCGCCCTCCACCAGATACAGCTCGCACTGCGCCGGGTCCTTCTCCTGGCAGTCGGCGAGCTTGCCGGGCAGGCCCATGCCGTCGAGCACGCCCTTGCGCCGCGTCATCTCGCGGGCCTTGCGCGCCGCTTCCCGTGCGCGCGCCGCGTCGACGATCTTGGAGGTGATGATACGCGCGTCGTTCGGCCGCTCGTCGAGGTACTGGCGCAGCTTCTCGGCGACGATTTCCTCGACCGCCGGACGCACCTCGGAGGACACCAGCTTCTCCTTGGTCTGCGACGAGAATTTCGGCTCGGGCACCTTGCACGAAAGCACGCAGGCCAGGCCCTCGCGCATGTCGTCGCCGGTGGTCTCGACCTTGGCCTTGCGCGCCAGATCGCTTTCCTCGATGTATTTGTTGAGCACGCGCGTCATCGCCGCCCGCAGGCCGGTGAGGTGCGTGCCGCCATCCTTCTGCGGGATGTTGTTCGTGAAGCAGATGACGTTTTCCTGGTAGGAATCGTTCCACTGCATCGCGACGTCGACGCTGATGCCGTCCTTCTCGCCCTGCGCGCTGAACACGTTGGGGTGCAGTACCGACTTGGCGCGGTTCATGTACTCGACGAAGCCTTTCACGCCGCCGCCGAAGGCAAAGTTCTCTTCCTTGTCGACACGCTGGTCGACCAGGACGATGCGCACACCATTGTTGAGGAACGAAAGCTCGCGCAACCGGCGCGCGAGGATGTCGTAGTGATAGTCGACGTTGCCGAAGACCTGCCGCGAGGCCAGGAAATGCACTTCGGTGCCGCGCTTCTCGGTCGTGCCGGTGACCCGCAGCGGTGCCGTGGGCACGCCGTCGGCGAACTCGAGCTGGTGCACCTTGCCGTCGCGCCACACCGTGAGCCGCAGCCAGCTGGAGAGCGCGTTCACCACCGAAACCCCCACGCCATGCAGACCGCCCGACACCTTGTACGTGTTGGAGTCGAACTTGCCGCCCGCGTGCAGTTCGGTCATGACGATTTCCGCCGCCGAGCGCTTCAGCTCGTCGTCTTCCTTGATCCCGGTGGGAATGCCGCGGCCGTTGTCCAAGACCGAAATGGAGTTGTCGGTGTGGATGGTGACCACGATCTCGTCGCAAAAGCCCGCCAAGGCCTCGTCGACCGAGTTGTCCACCACCTCGAACACCATGTGGTGCAGACCGGTGCCGTCGGACGTGTCGCCGATGTACATGCCGGGGCGCTTGCGCACCGCTTCCAGCCCTTTCAGGACCTTGATGCTGTCCGAGTCGTACTCGCTCGCCTCGGGTCGCTGCTGTTCGGGTTCACCCACTGCTCGTTCCTTCCTCAGATGCGCATCGGCATGACGACGTATTTGAATTCGGGCTCCGCCGGAAACTGCAGCAGCGCGCTCGAGGCCGCGTCGCCGAAGCGGCATTGCACTTCTGCGGCCGGCACATTGTTCAGCACGTCAAGCAGGTAGTTGACATTGAAGCCGATGTCGAGCGCGTCGCCCCCGTAGTTGACTTCAAGCTCCTCCTGCGCCTCCTCCTGTTCGGCGTTGGAGGACACGATCTTCAGGCTGCCGTCGGTGAGCACCCAGCGCACGCCGCGGAACTTCTCGTTCGACAGGATGGCGGCGCGCTGCAGCGCCTGGCGTAGCACCTCGCGCTCGAGCGTCACCTGATTCTTGTGCTGGGTGGGAATGACGCGCGTGTAATCGGGAAACTTTCCGTCGACGAGCTTCGACACCAGTTCCACGGTGCCGAAGCTGAACGCGGCCTGCGTCGCGGAAAGCTCGATCTTCACCTCGTCATCGCTGTCCGCCAGGAGCTTTGAGAGCTCGAGCACCGTCTTCCTGGGCACGATCACCTCGAGGCGAGGCAGGCTTAGCGGCAGCGCAAGCGCGGCATACGCCAGTCGGTGGCCGTCGGTCGCCACGAGCCGCAGTTGCCGGTCCTCGACCAGCACCAGCAGGCCGTTCAGATAGTAGCGAATGTCCTGCTGCGCCATGGCGTATTGCACCAGCGCAAGCTGGCGCCGCAGGTCCTTCTGCGCGAGCGTGAACCGCGCCACCTCGCCGCTCGGGCGCGCAAGCCGGGGGAAATCCTCGGCGGGCAACGTCTGCAGCACGAACCGGCTCCTGCCCGCCTTGAGCTGCAGGCGCTTCTCCTGCTGCTGCAGCGTCACTTCGCTGCCCTCGGGCAGCGCGCGCAGGATGTCGACGAGTTTGCGCGCGCCGACGGTCACCGGACGCGCATCGCCGCCCGCCGCGAGCGTCGAACGCGCCGTAATCTGGATCTCGATGTCGGTGGCGAGAAATGACAGCACGCCCTCGGCCCGGTCGATGAGCACGTTCGACAGGATCGGCAGGGTGTGGCGCCGCTCGATGATGCCGCTAACCGCGGAAAGCGGTGCGAGGAGTTCGTCGCGCTGCGCTTTGACCAAGGTCATTATTTATCCTTAGTAGTAGTTAATAGAGCGGGCCGAGTTGTGCCGAAAGCGCAAAAAAGCCTGCTCCCCTATCCACTTGCGCTTCGCGCTGGTGCGGGAAAAGCTGTGGACGGGACGTGCGCGACTGTGGATGAAAAAGCACAGCGCGCGCGGCGATCACTTTACGCACATACCGCGCAGCGGTAATCCACAGGCTATTCATCCTTTCAGCACCTGCTCCAGGACGAGGTAGTCGCGATTGAGGACCGTATCCTTCTTGCGCAGCGTGGAGATCGTGCGGCACGCATGCAGAACCGTCGTATGGTCGCGGTTGCCGAAGGCCTCGCCGATCTCGGGCAGGCTCATCGGCGTCAGGTCCTTGGCGAGCGACATCGCCACCTGGCGCGGGCGCGCCACGTTGCGACTGCGTTTCTTGGAATGCATGTCCGAGATCTTGATCTTGAAGTATTCGGCGACGGTCTTCTGGATGCCGTCGACGCTGATCTGGCGGCTGGCGACGTTCAGGATGTCGCGCAGCGCCTCCTTGGCCATCTCCAGGGTGATTTCCCTCCCGGTGAAGCGCGCGAAGGCGAGCACCTTCTTCAGCGCGCCCTCCAGTTCGCGCACGTTGGAGCGGATGTTCTTGGCGATGAAGAACGCGATCTCCTCGGAAATCTGCGCCGCTTCCGCTTCCGCCTTCTTCAGCACGATGGCCACGCGCATCTCCAGCTCGGGCGGCTCGATGGCCACGGTCAGGCCCCAGCCGAAGCGCGAGATCAGGCGCTCCTCCATGCCGGCGATCTCCTTCGGGTAGGTATCGCAGGAGATGACGATCTGCTTGTGCGCCTCGACCAGCGCATTGAAGGCGTAGAAGAACTCCTCCTGCGTGCGGCCCTTGTTGGAGAAGAACTGGATGTCATCGATCAGCAGCAGATCGAGGGAGTGGTAGTAGCGCTTGAACTCGTCGAACGACTTCTGCTGGTAGGCGCGCACCACATCGGTGACATACTGCTCGGCGTGCGTATAGCGCAGTCGAGCCTGCGGTCGCTGCTCGGCGAGGTGGTTGCCGATTGCCTGCAGCAGGTGCGTCTTGCCCAGGCCCACGCCACCGTAGATGAACAGCGGGTTGTAGGAAATGCCCGGATTCTCGGCGACCTGGATGGCCGCCGCCCGCGCCAGCTGATTGGCCTTGCCGGTGACGAAGCTGTCGAAGGTGAAAAGGCGGTTGAGGCGCGCCCGCTCGAGCGAGGGCAGCGCGGCGCCGTTGGCGCGCACGGCTGGGACGCGCTGCGCCGGGACCTCGCCGCCGCGCGCCAGCACCAAGCGCAGCCCGAACTCGCGTCCGCTTGCCTCGGTGACCAGACGCTCGATGCGTGCGGCAAAGCGCTCGCGCACCAGTTCGAGCACGAAGCGGTTCGGCGCGGCCAGCACCAGCGTCCCCGGCTCCGCCGCACTGGCATCGGCGGCAAGCGGGCGAATCCAGGTGTTGAATTGTTGCGCGGGGAGCTCCTGCTCCAAACGGCGCAGGCAGGCGTCCCAGAGGCTTTGCATGTTCTCGACGGTCTCGCGCAGCGCGTTGTTCGGGGCTTCACCGGGGCCGCGCTTGGCGCGCCGGCGAGGATGAAATTTTACCCCTTCCGCGCAACGTTATCCACAG
>CAZAEG010000074.1:0-7883 GCA_964484035.1 uncultured Enterobacteriaceae bacterium
GGGCAGCGCCGGGGTGCTGTCGCTCGCGCTGCTGCCGATGTCGGGGCTCGCGGTGGTGATGGTGCTCGACACCCAGGCCATGTACCCGGCGTTCGGCGGCGAGCTCGCCGCGGTGGTGCTGTCCGCGGTGGCGGTGCTCGAGATCCTCGGGCCGATCGCCACCCAGTTCGCGCTGAAGCGCGCCGGCGAGGCCGACCCGGCCGCCGGCAGCGCTTGAGGGCCGCGCCGTGGACGAGATGCAGTTCACGCCTTCCCCCGGCCCGACCGTCGGCGTCGAGCTCGAGCTGCAGCTGGTGAAATCGCACGACCTCGACCTGGCGCGCGATGCCGGCGACCTGCTCGCGCGCCTGGAGAAGGTGAAGCTGCCGGGCGCGGTCAAGCCCGAGATCACCGAGAGCATGATCGAGCTGAACAGCGCCGTGCACACGCGCCACGCGGCGCTCGCCGCCGAGCTCGGCGCCATGCGCGACGCCGTGGTGCGCGAGGCCGGGATGCTCAACCTGCACGTGTGCGGCGGCGGCACGCACCCGTTCCACAGCTGGACCGAGCGGCGCATCTTTCCCACCGAGCGCTTCAAGCACGTGCTCGAGCGCTATGGCTACCTCGCCAAGCAGTTCACGGTGTTCGGCCAGCATATCCACCTCGGCTGCGCGAGCGGCGACGACGCCGTCTACCTCGTGCACATGATGACGCGCTACGTGCCGCACTTCATCGCGCTGTCGGCGGCCTCGCCGTTCTACCAGGGCGAGGACACGCAGTTCCAGTCCTCGCGCCTCACCGCGGTGAACGCGTTCCCGCTCGCCGGCCACATGCCCTTCGTCAGGGACTGGGCGGAGTTCCTCGAGTACTTCGACAAGATGCGCGGCTTCGGCGTGGTGGAGAGCATGAAGGACTTCTACTGGGACATCCGCCCGAAGCCCGAATTCGGCACCGTCGAGATCCGCGTTTGCGACACGCCGCTCACCGTGGAGCGCGCGGCGCAGCTCGCGGCCTACGCGCAGGCGCTGGCGCGCTGGCTGCTCGACGAGCGCCCGCGCCCGGCGCAGCGCGCGGTCTACCTGGTGAACGCCTTCAACCGCTTCGAGGCCGCGCGCTTCGGGCTGCGCGGCCAGCTGGTCGACCCGTTCGCGGAGACGAAACGCCCGCTCGCCGAGGACATCCTCGACGCGCTCGCCGGCGTCATGCCGCAGGCGAGCGCGCTCGAGGGCGCCGAGGCGCTCGCCGCGCTCGCCGCCGACGTGCGCCGCAGCTACTCGGACGCCGACTGGCTGCGCGAGCGCTTCGCCGCGAACAAGTCGCTCGCGCCCACGGTGCGCGAGTCGGCGGCGCGCTGGGCGGGCGACAAGCCGCGCGCCAGCGGCTAGAATCCGCGCGCCGATGCTGCACGCCGCGAGCCTTTTCGTCCTGTTCTACGCGTTCTGGCTGCTGATGTCCGGCCACTACACGCCGTTCCTGCTGGCGGTCGGGGCGGCGGTGAGCGCAGCGGTGGTCTGGTTTGCGCACCGCATGGACGTCGCCGACCGCGAAGGCCACCCGATACACCTCGGCCCCTCCGCGCTCACCTACTGGCCGTGGCTCGCGAAGGAAATCCTCAAGTCGGCGCTCGACGTCTCGCGCATCGTGCTCGATCCGCGGCTGCCGGCGACGCCTACGGTCGTGCGCTTCAGGCCGCGGCAGAAGACCGTCGTCGGCCTGGTGACGCACGCGAACTCGATCACGCTGACCCCGGGGACGCTGTCGATCGAGGTCGGCCCGGAGCAGTTCGTCGTGCACGGGCTGACGCGCGCGGGCGCCGAAGGCTGCATCGACAGCGAGATGGACCGGCGCGTCGAGCGCTTCGAGGGCGGGCGCTGATGTTCGCGGCCGCCGCGCTCGCGCTGCTCGTCGCCCTCGCCCTGGCGCTGGTGCGCGCCATCGCCGGGCCGAGCGTCTTCGACCGCGCGCTCGCCGCCAACTCGATCGGCACGCTCGCCATGATGATGCTCGCCGTGTACGGCTTCCTCACCGATCGCCCGGAGTTCCTCGACCTGGCGATCCTGTACGGGCTGCTGAATGTCATCGGCACCATCGCCGTGCTCAAGTTCTTCCGCTACGGCGACCTGGGCGATCCCGGCGGGGAGCCGAAGTGAGCGCCGCGCTCGACCTCCTGTCCTGGGCGCTGCTCGTCGCGGGCGGCGCCTTCTGCGTGATCGGCGCGCTCGGGCTGGTGCGCCTGCGCAGCTTCTTTCCGCGCACGCACGCGGCGAGCGTCATCGACTCCGCCGGCGCGGGGCTGCTGTTGGCGGGCCTGCTGCTGCAGTCCGGATCGTGGCTGGTGGCCGTGAAGCTCGTGGCGATCGGCCTGCTCATCTTCTTCGCCTCGCCCACGGCGACGCATGCGCTCGCCAACGCGGCGCTGGCGCGCGGCGTGAAGCTCGAGGGCCCGGGGGAGGCGCCATCGAAGCGCTGATCGTCCAGGTGCTCCTCACGCTGATGGCGGTGACGGTGCTCGCCCTCATCGTGCAGCGCAACCTCTTCTCGGTGGTGGTGCTCGCCGGCATCTACAGCTTCCTCATGGCGACGGTGCTGGTGGCGCTCGACGCCGTGGACGTCGCTATGACCGAAGCCTCGGTCGGCGCGGGCATCTCCACGGTGCTGCTCCTCGGCGCGCTATATCTGTGCGGCGGCGAGGAGGCGAAGCCCCCGCAGCGCGCATGGCTGCCGCTCGCGGTGACGCTGGTGATCGTGGGGGCCCTCGTCTACGGCACGCTGGGGCTGCCGGCCTTTTCCGATCCGCTGGCGCCGTTCCACACGCACGTCGTGCCGCGCTACCTGCAGCAGGGCCCGGTGGAGACCGGCGTGCCGAACGTGGTCACCGCCGTGCTCGCCAGCTACCGCGGCTACGACACGCTGGGGGAGGTGATCGTGGTGTTTACCGGCGGCATCGGCATCATCGCGCTGCTCAGGCGCCTGCGTCGCGGCAAGGGGGAGGGCGCATGAGGCGCGAGCCGGTGCTGCGCGTCATCGGGAAGCTGCTCATTCCCTACATGCTCGTCTTCGCGCTCTATGTGCAGTTCCACGGCGACTTCGGCCCGGGGGGCGGCTTCCAGGCCGGGGTGATCGGCGCCGCGGCCGTCATCTTCTACGGCTTGATCTATGGCCTGCCGGCGGCCCGGCGGCTCGTGCCCGACGCCGTGGTGGAGAGCATGGTCGCCCTGGGCGCACTCCTTTACCTTGGCGTGGGCTTCGCTGGTCTCGCGCTCGGCGGCAACTTCCTCGACTATTTCGTGCTCGATGGCGACCCGGTCGCGGGCCAGCACCGCGGCATCTTCTGGGTGGAGCTCGGTGTGCTGATCACCGTGACCGGGGTGATGCTCAAGATCTTCTACATGTTCGCCGGTCGCGGTCGCGAGGGCTGACGCGTGACCGCCTTCGCCAGCCATTACACGTACTGGGTCACGGTCCTGCTGATGGCGGCGGGCCTGTACATCATGATCGCGCGCGGCAACCTGGTGAAGAAGCTCGTCGGCCTGTCGATCTTCCAGACCTCGGTGTACCTGCTGTACATCGCGCCCGGAAAGCTGATCGGCGGCACCGCGCCCATCGTCTCGGCGGCGTACCAGGTCTATTCCAATCCGCTGCCGCACGTGCTCATCCTCACCGCGATCGTGGTGGGCATCGCCACGCTCGCGCTGGGGCTCGCCATCGTGGTGCGCATCCGCGAGGCCTACGGCAGCATCGAGGAAGACGAGATCGTCGCGGCGGACGCGGGGCGCGGGGAACGCGAGTGATCGCGGAGCACCTGCCCGCCCTGCAGGTGGTGGTGCCGCTTGCCGCGGCGCCGCTCATCGTGCTGCTGCGCCACCCCGGCATCGCCTGGGCGCTGGCGGTGGCGGCGAGCATGTTCGCCTTCGGCGCGAGCGTCGCGCTCGCGCTGGAGGTGGCGCGCACCGGCGTCATCTCCTACGCCATGGGCAGCTGGCCGCCGCCCTGGGGCATCGAGTACCGGGTGGACGCGCTCTCGGCGTTCGTGCTGGTGCTGGTGGCGGCGATCGGCGCGCTGGTCGCGCCGTACGCCCGGCGCAGCCTCGCCGCCGAGCTGCCACGCGCGCAGCACTACCTCTATTACGCCGTGCACTGCCTGTGCCTCGCCGGCCTGCTCGGCATGACGATCACCGGCGACGCCTTCAACGTGTTCGTGTTCATGGAGATCGCGTCGCTTGCGATGTACGTGCTGATCGCGCTGGGGCGCGACCGCCGCGCGCTGCTCGCCTCCTACCAGTACCTGATCCTCGGCACCATCGGCGCCACCTTCTACGTCATCGGCGTGGGGCTGCTCTACCTGGTCACGGGCACGCTCAACATCGCCGACATGGCCGAGCGCCTGGCGCAGGCCGGCGCCACGCGGCCGGTGCTGGCGGCGCTCGCCTTCATCACCGTGGGCCTGTCGCTGAAGCTGGCGCTGTTCCCGCTCCATCTGTGGCTGCCGAACGCGTACACCTATGCGCCCTCGGCGGCCACCGCGTTTCTCGCGGCGACCGCCACCAAGGTGTCGGTCTACGTGCTGCTGCGCTTTTACTTCACCGTGTTCGGCGCCCCGCTGGTGGTCGATGCGCTGCCGGTGCCGGAGATTCTCATCGGCCTGTCGATCGCCGCCATCGTCACGGCGTCGCTGGTGGCGCTGTGGCAGGAGGACTTCAAGCGCCTGCTCGCCTATTCGAGCGTGGCGCAGATCGGCTACATCACGCTCGGCATCGGCCTCGCCACGCGCGACGGTCTGACCGCGGCGGTGGCGCACCTGTTCAACCACGGCATCACCAAGGGCGCGCTGTTCCTGCTGGTCGGCGGCATCGCGCTGCGCGCGGGCGGCGCGGGGTTCGAGCGCCTGCAGGGCCTGGCGCGCGCCATGCCGGTCACCTGCCTCGGCGTGACGCTCGCCGGGTTGTCGCTCATCGGCGTGCCCGGCACCGCGGGCTTCATCAGCAAGTGGTATCTGGTGCTCGGCGCGCTGCAAGCCGGGCACTGGTGGCTCGCCGCGCTCGTGGTGCTCACTTCGCTCATCGCCGTGGCCTACGTCTGGCGCTTCGTCGAGGCGGCCTACCTGAGCGAGCCGCCGGCAGGCCGGGCGAGCGCGGGCGAAGCGCCCGCGTCGATGCTCGTCGTGTCCTGGGTGCTGGTCGCGGCCTGCATCTGGTTCGGCTTCGACACGTCGTTCACCGTGGAAGGGGCGCGCCGCGCCGCGCTCCTCATGCTGGGCGGCGCGCCGTGACGAGCGCGCAGCTGATCGCGGCTTGCCTGCTCGTGCCCGTGGCGGGCGCTGCCGGCATCGCGCTCGCCGGACGCTGGCCGAACCTGCGCGAGGCGGTGACGCTCGTCACCGCGGCGCTGCTCTTTGCCGGCGTGCTCGGCGTCCTGCCGACGGTGCTGGCGGGCGGCATACCGCAGCTTTTCGTGCTGGAAATGCTGCCCGGCATCGCCCTCGGCTTTCGCGTGGAGCCGCTGGGAATGCTGTTCGCGCTGGTGGCCTCGGGGCTGTGGATCGTCAATTCGGTCTATTCCATCGGCTACATGCGCGGCAACGACGAGGGGCACCAGACGCGCTTCTACGTGTGCTTCGCGCTCGCGCTCGCCGCCACCATGGGCATCGCGTTCTCGGCGAACCTGCTGACGCTGTTCGTGTTCTATGAGATGCTGACGCTCGTCACCTGGCCGCTGGTCACGCACCACGGCGACGACGAGGCGCGCAAGGGCGGGCGCGTGTACCTCGGCGTGCTGCTGGGGACCTCGATCGCGCTGCTGCTGCCGGCGGTGATCGCCACCTGGGCGATCGCCGGCACGCTGGAATTCACCCCGGGCGGCATTCTCGGCGGCAAGGTCTCGGGCGCCGCGCTCGGCGGGCTGCTCGCGCTGTACATGTTCGGCATCGGCAAGGCGGCGCTGATGCCGGTGCACCGCTGGCTGCCGGCGGCGATGGTGGCGCCGACGCCGGTGTCGGCGCTGCTGCACGCGGTGGCCGTGGTCAAGGCGGGCGTGTTCGCGGTGGTAAAGGTGGTCGTCTACGTCTTCGGCACCGGAGCGCTCGCCGCCACCACGGCGTCCGACTGGCTGCCGACGGTCGCCGGCTTCACCGTCATCGCCGCCTCGGTCGTGGCGCTGCGCGCGGACAACCTGAAGCGCCGGCTCGCGTACTCGACGGTGAGCCAGTTGTCCTACGTCGTGCTCGCGGTGGCGATCCTCGCGCCGCTCTCGGTGATCGGCGCGACCCTGCACATCGCCGCGCACGCCGTGGGCAAGATCACGCTGTTCTTCGCGGCGGGCGCGATCTATACCGCCGCGGGGAAGACCGAGGTCAGCCAGCTCGACGGCATCGGCCGGCGCATGCCCTGGACCATGGGCGCCTTCGCCGTCGGCGTGCTGTCGATGATCGGCCTGCCGCCGGCGGCCGGCTTCGTCAGCAAGTGGTACATGCTCGCCGGCGCGCTGCAGGCCGAGCATTGGGGGGCGGTCGGCGTGATCGCCGCGAGCACGCTGCTCAACGCGGCCTACTTCGCGCCGATCGTGTACCGCGCGTTCTTCCGCGCCCCGCGAGGGGCGGCGCACGGCGAGGCGCCGCTGCCGATGGTGCTGGCGCTCGTCGCGACCGCGCTCGCCACGCTGGCGCTGTTCTTCTTTCCGCAGGTGCCGCTCGCGCTGGCGCGCGCGCTGCAGGGAGGCTGAGATGCAGGACCACTGGCTCGTGCGACCGGCGAGCATCCGGCTGCTGTGGCGCGTGTTCATCGCGGTTCTCGTGCTCACCGTGCTGGCGGAGTTCCTCGTCGCGCACCATCCGCACTTCCGCGTGGAGTCGGTCCCCGGCTTCGGCGCCTGGTACGGCTTTCTCGCCTGCGCCGGCATGATCGTGTTCGCCAAGGGGTTGGCCGTGTTCCTCAAGCGGCCCGACACCTACTACGAGGACGGGGAGGGCCGCGATGGCTAGCGCCTGGCTGCATCCGGGCCTGCTCGTCGTCCTCGCCGGCTTCGCGCTGGCGCTGCTGCGCGGCCCCACGCGCGCCGCAGTGGCGCTCGCCGCGCCGCTCGCGGCGCTCTGGATCGTGCTCACCGCGCCCGCGGGCGTTGCCTGGAGCGGAACGTGGCTCGGCCTCGACGTGCGGCCGCTCGCCTACGATGCGCTCTCGCGCCTGTTCGCGCTGATCTTCGCGCTCATGGCGTTCGGCGGCGCGCTGTTCGCGCTCAACCAGAAGAGCCGGCTCGAGCTGCCGGCGGCCTTGGTCTACGCCGGGTCGGCGATCGGCGCCGTGCTCGCCGCAGACCTGGTCACGCTGTTCGTGTTCTGGGAGCTGATGGCGGTTGGCTCGACGCTGGTATTGTGGAGCGCGGGCGCGGGCGCGTATCGCGCGAGCCTGCGTTACATGGCGATCCACCTCCTCGGCGGGGTGCTCCTGTTCGCCGGCATTGCGGGCCACGTCGCCGCCACCGGCTCCACGGAGTTCGCGCGCATGGCGCTCGATTCGCCGGCGCACTGGCTGATCCTCGCCGGATTCCTGGTGAACGCCGGCGCGCCGCCGCTCTCGGCGTGGCTGCCGGACGCCTATCCCGAAGCGTCGTGGAGCGGCATGGTGTTCCTCTCGGCCTTCACCACCAAGACCGCGGTGTGCGTGCTGCTGCGCGGCTTTCCGGGCACCGAGCTGCTGGTCTGGGTGGGCCTGTTCATGGTGTTCTACGGCATCGTCTACGCGTTGCTCGAGAACGACATGCGGCGCATCCTCGCCTACAGCATCGTCAACCAGGTCGGCTTCATGGTGGCGGGCATCGGCATCGGCACCGAGATGGCGCTGAACGGCGCCGCGGCGCACGCTTTCACGCACATCATCTACAAGGCGCTGCTGCTCATGTCCGCGGGTTCG
>CAZAEG010000075.1:0-8840 GCA_964484035.1 uncultured Enterobacteriaceae bacterium
TGGCACGTTCGGCATGGACATGATCGATGCGCTCGGCTGGATGCACCACGGCGGCGGCATCGACCTGTGCAACGAGTTCTTCCAGAAGGAACTCAAGCTCAACATCCACTGGATTCCCATCCTGCCCTCGGGCCCGCAGGCCTTCGGCTGGTTCAAGCGCCCGATCAAGAACCTGGCCGACTTCAAGGGCATGAAGTGCCGGCAGACGGGCATGGCGGCCGAGGTGTGGAATCGCATGGGCATGACCACGGTCAACATGCCGGGCGGCGAAATCATCCCGGCCGCGCAGCGCGGCGTGATCGACTGCGCCGAGTGGGTCGGCGGCGTCGAGGACCTGCGGCTGGGCTTCCAGAACGTGTGGAAGTACCACTACACGCCCGGCGCGCACGAGAACGTCACCATCGGCGAAGTGCTGATGAATGGCGACGTGTGGCGCGCGATGAAGCCCGAGCACCAGGAACTGATGAAGTCGATCGCCAGCGAGACCTTCGTCATCTGGTGGGCGAAGTGGCAGCGGCAGAACGCCGACGCCATCAAGGAGCTGCAGGAAAAGCACGGCGTGCAGATCCTGCGCACGCCGCCCGCCATCCTGATCGAGTTCCTGAAGACCTGGGACATCATCGCCAAGGAGGAGAGCGCGAAGAACCCGTTCTTCAAGAAGGTGCTCGACTCGCAGCGCGCCTACGCGTCGCTGGTGGTGCCGGCGAAGCGCTTCATGTTCCCACCGTCGCAGTTTGTCCCCAACTACTATTTCCCCGAGCGCAAGGCGCGGCCGGCGGCGAAGAAATAGAGCAGCAGATCCAGTTACGGGGGCGGTCATCCGCCCCCGTTTTCTTGTGTAGGGGCAGGAAATGGCACAACCGGTTGCATTCCACATCCGGCTGGTCCGGATCATCGACAAGTTCACGGACACCACCGGCACCTGGGTCGCCTGGCTCAATGTGCCGCTGGTGGGCATCGTCGCGTGGGAAGTGTTCGCGCGCTATCTCTTCGACCAGCCCACCATCTGGTCGTTCGAGCTCACCTACATGCTCTACGGCACCATCTTCATGCTCGGCGCGGCGTACGCGCTGCACAAGGGCGCGCACATCCGCACCGACTTCTTCTTCGAGAAATGGTCGATCCGCACCAAGGGCGTGATCGACTCGGTGGCCTATCTGGTGTTCTTCTTCCCCTCCATATTCGTGTTCATGCTGGTGAGCGGCGGCGAGGGCCTGTATTCCTACAGCATCAACGAGGAATCGGAGCAGACGCCCTGGCGGCCGTATATCTGGCCGTTCAAGCTGGTGGTGCCCCTCGCCTGCCTGCTGCTGCTGATCCAGGGCGTGTCCGAGACCATCAAGAGCGTGTGGGCGGCGCGCACGGGCGAAGAGCTCGAGCACAAAGAAAAGATCGAAATCTAGCCCATGACCGATCTCGCGCTGCTCGGTCTGGTCATGCTGGCGGTCATGATCGGGGCGATCTTCATCGGCTTCCCGATCTCGTTCACGCTGCTGTTCCTCGCGCTCGCCTTCGGCTTCTTCGGGCTGGGCGAGGTGGTGTTCAGCCTGGCCTACTTCCAGACCATCGGCATGATGAAGGAGGAGCTGCTCGCAGCGGTCCCGCTGTTCATCTTCATGGGTTTCATCACCGAGCAGGCGGGGCTGATGGAGCGCCTGTTCACGGCGTTCCGGCTGCTGCTCGCGCCGATCCGCGGCGCGCTGTTCGCCGTGGTCATCCTGACCGCGGCCGTGTTCGCCATGGCGACCGGCATCGTCGGCGCGGCCGTCACGGTGCTCGGCATCATGGCGAGCCCGATCATGGTGAAGACCGGCTACGACGCGCGCCTCTCGGCAGGCGCGATCACCGCCGGCGGCACCCTGGGCATTCTGATTCCGCCCTCGGTGATGCTGATCGTGATGGGACCGGTGCTGGGCGTTTCGGTGGCCGACCTGTACGCCGCCGCCTTCGGCCCCGGCCTGCTGCTCGCCGCGCTGTACCTGGGCTACCTGCTCGCGCGCGCGTTCTTCAATCCGCGACTCGGCCCGCCGGTGCCCAGGGAGGAGCGCATCTACGGCGTCGGCAGGATCCTGCGGGAAGTGTTCCTCGGCGTGGTGCCGCTGCTCGGCTTGATCGCCGCCACGCTCGGCTCGATCCTGGCGGGGCTCGCCACGCCCACGGAGGCCTCGGGAATCGGCGCGCTCGGCGCGCTGATCCTCGCCGCGTCGTACCGCAAGCTCACCTACGCCGGGCTGAAGCGCGCCGTGCTCAGCACGACCGCGACCGCCAGCATGGTGCTGTTTCTCGCCGTGACCTCGAACGTCTTCGGCGCGGTGTTCGCGCGCATGGGCTCGGCGAACTGGATCACCGAGTCGATGCTGGCGCTGAATTTCTCGCCGGTGCTGATGCTGGTCACGGTGCTGCTGCTCATCTTCCTGCTCGGCTGGCCCTTCGAATGGCCGGCGATCGTGCTGGTATTCCTGCCGATCTTCTACCCGGTGATGAACGAGCTCAAGCCGGCGCTCGGCGCGTCGCTCGGCATCGAGCCGGACATGGTGATGGTCTGGTTCGGCGCGCTGGTCGCGGTGGTCCTGCAGACGGCGTTCCTGTCGCCGCCGGTCGCGATGTCGGCCTACTACCTGCGCCAGGTGGTGAAGGACTGGTCGCTTGCCAACATCTACCACGGCATGTTCCAGTTCATGATCCTGCAGGTGTTCGCCATCGCGGTGATCGTCGCTTTCCCGTCCATCGCCATCTGGTTCCCGGAGCGGCTGCAGGCGCAGTCGCGCGCCATCGTGACGGACGACGTGGAGGGCGCGACTTCGCTCGAGGACTACCAGCCCTCGGGCGGCTACGGCGAGGCCCTGCGCGAGGCGCTCGAGGACGCGCGCGAGGAGGAGGCGGCGCAGGACAAGGAGGAGGAGGAGGGCGCGCCAGACAGCCTGGAGCAAGACGAAGCCACGAAGGCAGGCAAGTAGCGGTACGCGCCGCAACTGGGAAGCCGGGCCACTCGCCCGGCTTTTTTTTTGTGCTACAACCTCCGCATGACTGCAGACTTCGACGCGCCTGTGGAGCGCGCGGGGACCTGGTCGTCGCGCTGGGAGCGCTACGCCGGGCGCGACGTGATCGCGCTGTGGGTCGCGGACACCGACTTCCGCGCGCCGCCGTGCGTGCTGGAGGCGATGGCGGCGCGGCTGCGCCACGGCGTTCTGGGCTACACCGTGCCGCCACCCGAGCTGCGCGAAGCCATCGCAGCCCGCATGCAACAGCTGTACCGCTGGCGCGTCGAGCCCGACTGGATCGTGTTCCTGCCGGGCGTGGTGCCGGGACTGCACCTGGCCGCGCGCCATCTGCTGCACGCCGACGAGCACGCGCTGGTGCCGACGCCGATCTATCACCACTTCAAGCGCGCGGTGGAGCTCGCCCCGCGCGCGCACGACGACGTGCCGCTTGCCCTGCAGGGCGGGCGCTGGGTATTCGACGAGGCGCGGCTGGCCGCGGCGGTGCGGCCGAACACGCGGCTGCTCTTCTTGTGCAATCCGCAGAACCCCGGCGGCACGATCTTCACCCGCGCCGAACTCGAGCGCCTGGCGCGATTTGCCGAACGCCATGACCTCGTCATCTGCTCGGACGAGATCCATGCCGACCTGCTGCTCGATGCGGGCAAGCCGCACCTGCCGATCGCCGCGCTCGCACCCGAGGTCTCGCGCCGCACGGTGACGCTCGCCTCACCCAACAAGTCCTTCAACTTTCCCGGCGCCGGCTGTGCCTGGGCCGTCATCGAGGACGCCGCACTGCGCCGTGCGTTTTCAGCCGATCATCACGCTACCGTGCACGACCCGTCGCTGTTCGGCTACATCGCCGCCCTCGCGGCCTATCGCGACGGGCAGGCCTGGCTCGCGGCGCAGCTCGACTACCTGCGCGGCAACCGCGATCTCGTGCAGCGCGCGGTGGCGCAGATGCCGGGCATGTCGATGGCGCACGTCGAGGCGACCTACCTGGCCTGGATCGACGCGCGCGGCCTCGGCGTGGCGGACCCGCACGCGCACTTCCTCGCGCATGGCGTCGCGCTCTCGCCGGGCGCGCAGTTCGGCGCGCCGGGCTATGTGCGGCTCAACTTCGGCACGCAGCGCGCGCGCCTGGCGGAAGCCCTGTCGCGCATCGCCTCGGCCCTCGCCAGCACGCGCGACAGGTGAGGGTCGCTCACCCCGAGCTCGGCCATGTGGCGGAGCGTCGCACGGATGTACTCGGTGCACGGGCCGCGCTCGCCGACGCCCTGCGCCACGAGCTGCGCGCGGCTCGCCAGGTCGAGCTCGCGCCGGAACTGCGAGTGCGCCGGGTCGGCGACGAACGCCAGCGCGCGCACCGTTCGGCCGCGCGCGATGCGCACCGGCACGAGCCGGGCCCGGTAGACGCGGCGCGGCATCTCGCGGTTCCACAGCTGCGCCAGCGCGGCGCGCACGCGCGGCGCGCGGACCCGGAACGCCATGCCCCAGCAGGAGCCGCCGCGGCACAGGCCCATGACGAGCCCCGGGCGGCGGTGCGTGCCGCGATAGCGGGTCGAGAGGATGCATAGTGCGCGGTGGTAGCCGCGCAGCAGGCCCACCCTGCGCTCCGCGAAGGCGAAGCCCGGCGACCACATCAGCGAGCCGTAGCCGAACACCCACAGGTCGCCGCGCGGCAGCGCGGCGCGGAAATCCGCGAGGTCCATCAATTGCCGTTCAGCGCGCGGCGCACCTCGGCGGGAGACGCGAGCGACGAGCCAGCGGCGAGAATCGCGCCGCGCGCCGCCTGCACCCATTCGAGATTGGAGCGCAAGCTGCCCAGCGGCGCGTCCTCCAGGCCGACGCGCACGTGGCCGCCGCGCCTCGCGGCGGCGCCGGCGAGCGGCAGGATGTCCACGTCCAGCCCGGCGACCATCCAGGGCGAGCCCGGGGCCACGTCGGCGAGCAGGCGCAGGTACGCTTCCAGCGCGTACTCGGCGGGCGGGAAGCCGAACGAGAGCCCCTGCGAGAACATGAAGCGGTAGATCGGCTGCGGCGCCGCCGCTTCGCGCGCCAGCTTTGCGCCCAGGCGCAGGAAACCCGGCTCGTAGATGGCATATCCGGGGTGGAAGCGGTACCGCGCGGCGAGCGCCAGGCCGTGGCGGATGTGCTCGTCGGAATTGAGGTAGACGTAGCCGGCGATGTTGACCGAGCCCGGATCGACGACGGCGCACTCGAGCAGGCCGCGCCGCGCCAGACCCTCGATCGCGGCAAAGCGCGCCGCGGCGGAGGTGTCGCCGCCCAGCGGAATCGTGGGATAGACGATGCAGTCGCAGCACTCGCGGATGCCCTCGATGATGCGCGCGTACACGTCCGCGTCGTCGCGCTGGCGACCCGAGGCCTCGTCGTAGGCGTGCACGTGCACGATGGCGGCACCCTCGCGCGCGCAGGCAACGCCTTCGGCGACGATGCTCTCGATCGTGACGGGAATGCAGGGCTGGCGATGGCGTCCCCAGCCACCGTTCAATGCCACCTCGAGCCAGGTTGCGTTCGCCATGGATGATGTAGCGGGCATTATAGAATCAGCGCCGGGAAATCCGCGATGAACCGCACCACGCGGCGGCCGCCGCTCGTCGGCCGCTTCACGCTCGAGGAAGTAGCGCTGGCGGCGCGCAACAGCGGCATGCCGCTGGAGTCGCTGCGCCACGACGTGACGCCGGCAGGTGTGCACTATTGCCTGATCCACTTCGATATCCCCGACCTCGCGCCGCCCGCCTGGCGGCTGCAGGTCGACGGACGGGTGGACAGCGTCCTGTCCTTGTCCCTGGAGGAGCTGCGCGCAATGCCGGCGCGCACGTTGCGCGTCACCCTGGAGTGCGCGGGAAACGGCCGGGCGCAGATCTCGCCGCGCTATCCCTCGATTCCGTGGATCGAGGAGGGCGTGTCGACCGCGGAGTGGACCGGGGTGCCGCTGGCCGCGGTGCTCGGCGCCGCAGGGCTGCGCCCGCAGGCGCGCGAGGTGGTGTTCTGGGGCGCCGACCGGGGCATCGACCGCGGGGTCGAGCACGCGTTCGCGCGCAGCCTCGTGCCCGCAGAAGCGCTGCGCGAGGACGTGCTGCTCGCCTACGCCATGAACGGCCAGCCGCTGCCGCCGCAGCACGGCTTCCCGCTGCGGCTCGTGGTTCCGCGCTGGTACGGCATGGCGAGCGTCAAGTGGCTGCAGCGCATCGAGGCGATCGACCATGCCTTCGATGGCGTGCAGCAGGCGCACAGCTACCACTTCAGGAGACTGCCCGGGGAGCGCGGCGTGCCGTGCACGCTGATGCGCGTCAATTCGCTGCTCGCGCCGCCCGGCATCCCCGACTTCTACACGCGCCAGCGCGTGCTGCGCGCGGGGCGCGCGGAGATTCTGGGCCGCGCGTGGTCGGGCGAGGGGCCGGTGGTGCGCGTGGAATTCTCGGCAGGCGGCGCGTGGCGCGACGCGCAGCTCGCGTCCGCGCCCGGCACGCACGCCTGGCAGCGCTGGCAGGCGATCTGGGACGCCTCGCCGGGCGAGCACGAGCTTGCCTGCCGCGCCACCGACGCCGCGGGCAACGTGCAGCCGCTCGAGCCGCCCTGGGACGTGACCGGATTCGGCAACAACGCGGTGCATCGCGTCGCGGTGAGCGTGGTTTAGAATCGCCCCCGTTGAACGCTCCCCTCGCCGCCGACGTGGATTGGTCGCTCGCCACGCACCAGGTGCTTGCGCGCCTGGGCTTTGGCGTCGTCGGCTTCGTGCCCGACGCCGGTCACAAGCGTCTGATCGAGCTGTGCCAGGGCGATGCGCGCATGCGCACGGTCGTGATGACGACCGAGGAGGAAGGTATCGGGCTCGCGACCGGCGCCTGGCTGGGCGGCGCCAAGACGGCGCTGCTCATGCAATCGAGCGGCGTCGGCAACATCGTGAATGCGCTCGGCATGGTGCGCGAGTGCCGCATCCCGCTGCTCATCGTCGTCACCATGCGCGGCGAGTACGGCGAGTTCAATCCCTGGCAGGTGCCGATGGGGCAGGCCACGGCGAGAGTGCTGCGCGCGATGGGTGCCGTCGTCCAGCAGGCGCAGGACGCGGTGGAGGTCGCCGCGCACGTCGATGCGGCCGCGCGGCTCGCGTTCGGCAGCTATTGCGCGGTGGCGGTCCTCATCTCGCAGCGCGTGATCGGCATCAAGAGCTTCCAGGAGCAGGCCGCGCAATGACCCTGCAGCGGCGCGACGTCGTCCAGGCGCTGCTCGCGGACCGCGGCGGGCTGCTCGTGGTCGCCGGCCTCGGCTCGACCGCTTGGGACTGCACGGCGGCGGGCGATTCCGCCCTCACCTTCCCGATGTGGGGCGCGATGGGCAGTGCCGCGATGACGGGCCTGGGACTGGCGCTCGCACAGCCGGAGCGGCGCGTGCTGGTGATCACGGGCGACGGTGAAATGCTGATGGGCCTGGGCTCGCTCGCCACCATCGGCGTGCAACAGCCCGCGAACCTGTCGGTGGTGGTGGTCGACAACGAGCGCTACGGGGAAACCGGCATGCAGGCGACGCACACCGCGCAGGGGGTCGATCTCGCCGCCATGGCGCGTGCGGCCGGGTTTGCCTCGGGCGTCCTGGTGCGCGACGGGGCGCAGCTCGCGGCCGTTTGCCGGAGCGTGCAGCAGGACGCGGGCCCGCACTTCGCCCAGATCAAGGTGGCGGCGCAGAAGGTGCCGCTCGTGCTGCCGCCGCGCGATGGCGCCTTGCTCAAGAGCCGCTTTCGCGAGGCCCTGCTGGGGAAAAGCGCAGCGCTGCAATGAGGCTGGCGGCGGCACTCGCGCCGGCACTGATGCTCGGTGGGCCGGCATGGGCCCAGGAAGCGCCGCAGCGGGCACCTTTCATCACCACCCCGCCCGAAGTCGTTGCCCGCATGCTCGCCATGGCGCGCACCGGGCCCGAAGACTTCGTCATCGACCTCGGTTCGGGCGACGGGCGCATCGTCATCCATGCGGCGCGGGAGCACGCCGCGCGCGGCCTGGGCGTGGACCTCGATGCCACGCTGGTGGCGCGCGCGCGCGAGAACGCCGCGCGCGCCGGGGTCACGGACCGGGTGCGTTTCGAGGTGCGGGACGCGCTGCGCACCGATCTCTCCGGCGCCAGCGTCGTCACGATCTACCTGCTGCCGTTCCTGCTCGACCGGCTCGAGCCGCGCTTGCTGGTGGGCCTGCGGCCGGGGGCGCGCATCGTCACGCACGCCTTTCCGATGACGAGCTGGCCGCACGACCGCGCCGAAACGGTGCGCTTGTCGAAAGCGCACGCCGGCCAGGGCGATGCGAGCCGCATTTTTCTCTATGTCGTTCCGGCGCAGGCGCGCGGCGCCTGGCGCTCGCCCGGCGGCTGGCAGCTGCGGGTACACCAGAACTTCCAGAAAATCGAGATCGACGCGCAGCGCGACGGGCGGCCGCTCACGGTGAGCGCGGCGCGCCTGCACGGCGCGGACATCGAATTTTCCGGAGACGGATTCGCGTTTCAGGGACGCGTCGCGCGCGACCGCATCGCGGGCGAGATGCGCAAAGGCGGCGAACGAGCGCCGCTCGAGTTCGAGCGCGCGCCGTGGGGTGGGCCAGCGGCCCACCGTACGGTGGCGCGTCAGAGCACCTTCCCGGGGTTCATCAGGTCTTGCGGGTCGAGCGCGCGCTTCACCGCGCGCATCAGCTCCATTTCCAGCGCGTCCTTGTGGCGCCGGATCGCCTCGCGTTTCATCTGCCCGAGGCCGTGCTCCGCGGAGATCGACCCGCCCAGCGCCGCGACCACGCCGTAGACGACGCGGTTCACCTCCTCGCGGCGCGCGAGGAGCGCCGCGTCGCCGACGTTGAAGTGGAT
>CAZAEG010000076.1:0-8093 GCA_964484035.1 uncultured Enterobacteriaceae bacterium
CCGACTCGCCGCGCCACGTCGCCTGGAAGGCGGTCGCGCGCAGCGGCGACATGCTCACCAAGCAGTTCACCGGCGAGGCGGCCGCGCAGCTGTGGCTCGACTGGGCCCTGCTCGGCGCCACGCTGGGCGTCGAGCAGCGCCTGTCGCGGCTCGCGGGCTGGGTGCTCGCCGCCGAGCAGGGCGGCGCACGCTACGGGCTGCGCTTGCCGGCACTCGTCATCGCGCCCGATCGCGGCGATGCCCACCGCGCGGCCTGCTTGCAGGCGCTCGCGCTCTACGGCACGGCATGACCGCGCCCCACCCCCTGGCGCCCGAGCAACGCGCCATCGCGCCGCGCGATCTCGCCGGGCTGCTGGCGTCGCTGGTGCTGGTCGCGGCGCCGCATGCGCTGCGCATGCCCTGGTGGCTCACGCTGCTCGTGGTGGGCCTGTACGCGTGGCGGACGCGCATCGCGCTCGAGCGCTCGACGCCGCCCTCGTCCTGGCGGGTGCTCGGGCTCGCCCTGCTCGTGGTCGCTGCGGTGTATCTCGAGTACCGCACGTTGTTCGGGCGCACCTCGGGCATCGTGCTGCTGGTCCTGTTCTCGGGGCTGAAGCTCGCCGAGATGCGCACGCACCGCGACGCCGCCGTGGTGGCCTTCCTGTGCTACTTCCTGGTGATGACCAACCTGCTCTACACGCAGAGCATCCCGACGGCGCTGCTCATGGCACTGGCGCTGCTCGTTATCACCGGCACGCTGGTCGGCCTCGCCGCGCCGCAGCGACCGGCGGCCGCGAATCTGCGCAGCGCCGGCGCGCTGCTCGCGCACGCCGCGCCCGCGGCGCTGGTTCTGTTCCTGCTGTTTCCGCGCGTGCAGGGCCCCTTGTGGGGCGTGCCGCAGGACGCCTACGCCGCCATGACCGGGCTCTCCGACACCATGACGCCGGGCGCCGTGGCGCAGCTCGCGCAGTCCGACGCCATTGCCTTTCGCGCCGAGTTCGAGGGCGAGCCGCCGCCGCCGCGCGAGCGCTACTGGCGCGGCCCGGTGCTGTGGGATTTCGACGGCCGCACCTGGCGCATGGGCCCGGGCTGGCTGCAGAGGTTCGAGACGCCGCAGGGCAGCGAGCGCTACGACTATGTCGTGACGCTGGAGCCGCACAACCGCACCTGGTTGTTCGCGCTGGAAAGCGTCGCGCGGCTGCCGGTGCGCGCGCGCTACACGTACGACGGCATGGTGGTGGCTACTTCGCCGGTGCGCGCGCGCCTGCGCTACGACGCGGCCTCGCTCGCGCGTCCCGCGCCCGAGCCGTTCGAACGCCCGGACAGCCTGCGCCGGGCGCTGGTGCTGCCCGAGGGCGGCAACACGCGCGCGCGCGCGCTCGCCGCCGAGTGGCGCGCTGCAGCGCAAAACGACATGGACGTGCTGCTGCGCGCGGTCGCGTTCTTCCGCGACAGCCGGCTCGGCTACACGCTGGAGCCGCCGCTGCTCGGGCGCGACACGGTGGACGAGTTCCTGTTCGACACGCGCGAGGGCTTCTGCGAGCATTTCGCGTCGGCGCTCGTGTTTCTCATGCGCGCCGCGGGCGTGCCGGCGCGCGTGGTCACCGGCTATCAGGGCGGCGAAGTGAACTCCGTGGACCGCATCATCAGCGTGCGCCAGTCCGATGCGCATGCCTGGGCCGAGGCGCACGTGGCGGGGCGGGGCTGGGTGCGGGTCGATCCGACCGCGGCCGCGGTGCCCGGTCGCATCGACGCTGGCATGGCGCGCGCGGTGCGCGCGGGCGACCCGGTACCGCTGCTCATGCGGCCGCGGCTCGAGTGGCTGCGCAGCCTGCGCAGCAACTGGGAAGCGCTCGCGCACCGCTGGAACGTGTGGGTGCTCGGCTACGGCGTTGAGCGCCAGCGCGACCTGATGTCGCGCATCGGCATGCGCGACGCCGACTGGCGCAAGCTCACCGCGGCCATGGCGTCGATCCTCGGCACCTTCACGCTCGTGCTGCTCGTCTGGTCGCTGCGCCGGCTGACGCGCCCCGACCCCGTGCAGCGCGCCTGGCAGGCGTTCTGCCGCAAGCTGGGCGCGCACGGCGTGGCGCGCGCGCCGCATGAAGGCCCGCGCGACTACGCCGAGCGGGCCGCCGTGCGCCTGCCGGCGGCCGCGGCGTCGATCCGCGTCATCGCCGCGCTCTACATTGGCGCGCGCTACGGGCGCACGCCGGCGCCCACGCGCGCCGCCGAGCTCGCGCGCCGTGTGCGCGAGCTGCAGCTGGCATGAGCAGCGCGCGCCGCCTGCTCGCCGTGCTGCTCGTCCTGCTGGCGGCGCTCGCGCGCGCCGAGGACGAGGCGCCCGAGAGCTATGCGCTGCGCGCGGACGTCGCGGGCTTCATCCAGGAGCTGGTCGAGCGCCACGCGTTCGACGCCGCGGAACTGCGCCAGGTGTTCTCGCGTGCGCGGCGCGAGGAGGCCGTGCTCGCCGCCATGCGCGCGCAGCCGCGCCAGGCGGACTCCTGGGCCGCCTACCGCACGCTGTTCGTCAACGAGCGCCACCTGCGCGCCGGGCTCGAGTTCTGGCAGGAGCACCGTAGGACGCTGGCGCGGGCACGCCGCGCCTACGGCGTGCCCGAGGAGATCGTGGTCGCCATCATCGGCATCGAGACCTTCTACGGCCGCAACACCGGCCGCTGGCGCGTCATCGACGCGCTGGCGACACTCGCCTTCGACTATCCGCCGCGCGCGCCCTTCTTCCGCGGCGAGCTGGAGAACTACCTGCTGTTCGCGCGCGAGCTGGAGCTCGACGTGTTCTCGGTGAAGGGCTCCTATGCAGGCGCGATCGGGATCCCGCAATTCATGCCCGGCAGCTATCTGCGCTACGCGGTGGATTTCGACGGCGATGGCACGACCGACCTGCGCGCGAACACCGCCGACGCCATCGGCAGCGTCGCCAACTTCCTGTTGCAGCACGGCTGGGAGCGCGGCGCGCCGGTGCAGCGCGGTGCGCGCGTGACGGGCGCGGACCACGAAGCGCTCGTCGCCGGCAACCCCCTGCCGCGGCACACGCTCGAGGAACTGGGCAAGGCCGGCGTGGAGGTGCGCGGCGCACCGCTGCCCGCCGACACCCGCGCCGTGCTGCTGCGGCTGGAGACGCCCGAGCGGCCCGCCGATTTTCGCATCGGCCTGCACAATTTCTACGTGCTGACGCGCTACAACCGCAGCGTGTTCTACGCGCTGTCGGTGGCCGACCTCGCCGAGCAGCTGCGCGCGGCGCGCGGCAAGGCGCGCGCCGCGCCGCCGCCGCGATAGTCCCGTTCAGGACGGGCGCTCGCCCGGCAGGTAGCGCAGCGGATCGACGGGCTTGCCCGACTTGCGGATCTCGAAGTGCAGCTTGGGCCGGTCGGCATCGCTATCGCCCATCTCGGCGATGCGCTGGCCGCGCGATACGGTCTGGCCTTCCTTCACCAGGATCTCGCGGTTGTGCGCGTATACGCTGCTGAAGCCGTTCTCGTGGCGGATGACGATCAGCTTGCCGAAGCCGCGAATGCCCGTGCCGGTGTACAGCACCTGGCCGGCGGCCGCAGCGACCACCGGGTCGCCGGGCTTGCCGCCGATGTCCACGCCCTTGCTGCTCGGCTCGGCGAACTTGGCGAGCAAGCCGCCGCGCGCGGGCCAGATGAAGTCGAGCGATTCGGGGTCGCGCTCGACGGCCGCCGCCTTGGGCGGCTCGGGCTTCGCGGCCGCGGGGGCAGGCGCCACGGCGACGGGCCTGGGCGCGGGCCCGACGGCGGCCGCATCGCCTTTCGACAGCAGCGCCAGATTCTCTTCCGAATAGGGCAATCGCAGCGCCTTGGGCGCGACCTTGGTGCTGCCGTCGCCCTGGCCCAGCTGCGCCGTGCCCGCGCCGTCGAGCGCGCGCGCCTGCAGCGGCGCCTGTCCGCGCGCGGCGCCGACCTGGACGGTCGGCTCGCCGGCGGGCGGCGTCACGCGCAGCACCTGGCCGACGGCGATCTTGGTGGGATCGTCGAGCTGGTTCCAGCGCGCCACGTCGCGGTAGTCCGCGCCGTGCTCGAGCGCGATGCTGTAGAGCGTGTCGCCCCGCTTGATCATATAGTGCCCGGCCGGCACGCTTGCCGCCGCCGCCGGCGGTGGCGGTGGCGGCGCAGCCTCGGCTGCCGGTCTGGGTGCCGGCGGCGGCCGGATGTCGGACACCGGCGCCTGCACGGGCTCGGAAGCGCAGCCGCCCAGGGCCGCCAGCGCTGCCCCCAGCAGCAGCGCGCTGCATCGCGATTCGAGTGTCGTCATAATTTTCCCGTTTCGAGAGGCACGAACAGCACCTCGTCGAGGATCGTTTCCTTGATGCCGCGCGCGCCACGCTCGAGCAGCGCCAGTCGCTGTGCGCCCCGCGCAGCCTGCGCCGTCTTCAGCGGCAGCACCATTCTGCCACCCTGAGCCAATTGCTGTAAGAGGGCCTGCGGCACGGCGCGCGCGGCCGCCGCCACGACGATGGCGTCGAAAGGCGCCGCTTCCTGCAGGCCGTGATTGCCGTCGCCATGGGTGAGCCGCAGGTTCGACAGCCGCAGGCCGCGAAGATTCGCGCGCGCGCGTTCCAGCAGCGCGCGGATGCGCTCCACCGAGTACACCTCGCGCGCGAGCTGCGCCAGCACCGCCGCCTGATAGCCGCAGCCGGTGCCGACTTCCAGCACCCGCCCCGGCGTTGCGTTGTCGCCGATCAGCGACTCGAGCATGCGCGCCACCACGTAGGGCTGCGAGATCGTCTGGCTGAAGCCGATCGGCAGCGCGGTGTCCTCGTAGGCGCGGCTGGCGAGCGCCTCGTCGACGAACAGGTGCCGGGGCACCGCGCCCATCGCCGCGAGCACGCGCTCGTCGCGGATGCCCTTGTCGCGCAGGCGCTCGACCATGCGCAGGCGCGTGCGCCGCGAGGTCATGCCGATGCCGACGGAGTCGCGCGGGCCGCGCGCGTTCATGCCGCGAGCCAGGCGCGCACCGGCGCGAGCTGCGCGGGATGCGTGAGATCCACCTGCAGCGGCGTCACCGACACGCGGCCGCTCGCCACGGCGTGGAAGTCGGTTCCCGGCCCCGCATCCGCGGCTTCGCCCGCCGCACCGATCCAGTACGCCTGCTCGCCGCGCGGCGTGCGCATCTTCACCACCGGCTCGGCCTTGTGGCGCCGGCCCAGCCGCGTCACTTCGAACCCGCCGAGCGTCGCGCGGGCGACATCGGGCACGTTCACGTTGAGCAGCACCGGCTGCCCGAGCGGCGCTCGCGCGAAGCGCTCCACCAGCAGCCGCGCCACCTCCACCGCCGTATCGAGGTGGCGTCCCTCCTTGCTCGCCAGCGACACCGCCAGCGACGGAATGCCGAGCAGAAAACCCTCGGTGGCCGCCGCCACGGTGCCCGAGTAGATCGTGTCGTCGCCCATGTTGGCGCCGAGATTGACGCCGGAGATGACGATGTCGGGCAGGAAGTCGAGCACCCCCGTGACCGCGAGGTGCACGCAGTCGGTGGGCGTGCCGTTGACGAAGAAAAAGCCGTTCGGCGCGCGGCGCACCGACAGCGGCCGGTCCAAGGTCAGCGAATTCGAGGCGCCCGAGCGATCGCGCTCCGGGGCCACCACCGTGATCTCGCCGAGCGCGGCGAGGCGCTGCGCGAGCAGCGCGATGCCGGGCGAGAAGTAGCCGTCGTCGTTCGACACCAGGATGCGCATGGCCTAGAACGATCGCGGCAGCCCGAGCACATGCTCGGCGACGTAGGACAGGATCAGGTTGGTGGAAATCGGCGCCACCAGATACAGGCGCGTCTCGCGAAACTTGCGCTCAACGTCGTATTCGGCCGCGAAGCCGAAGCCGCCATGGGTCTGCAGGCAGACGTTGGCCGCCTCCCACGACGCCTTGGCCCCCAGGTGCTTGGCCATGTTGGCCTCGGAGCCGCAGTGCTGCCTGGCGTCGTAGAGCGCGGCCGCCTTGTAGCGCATGAGGTTTGCGGCCTCGACCTCCATGTACGCCTCGGCGATCGGGAACTGGATGCCCTGGTTCTGACCGATCGGCCGGTCGAACACCACGCGCTCCTTGGCGTACTTCGTCGCGCGCTCGACGAACCAATAGCCGTCGCCGATGCACTCCGCGGCGATGAGGATGCGTTCGGCGTTCAGGCCGTCGAGGATGTAGCGGAAGCCCTTGCCCTCCTCGCCGATCAGGTTCTCGGCCGGGATCTCGAGGTTGTCGAGGAACACCTCGTTGGTCTCGTGGTTCACCATGTTGCGGATCGGCCGCATCGTCAGGCCCTTGCCAAGCGCCGCCTGCTTCTCGACCAGGAACACCGACATGCCTTCGGATTTCTTCTTCACTTCGGCGAACGGCGTGGTGCGCGCGAGCAGGATCATCAGGTCCGAGTGCTGCAGGCGCGAGGTCCACACCTTCTGGCCGTTGACGACGTAGCGGTCGCCCTTGCGCACCGCCACGGTCTTGATCCGGGTGGTATCGGTGCCAGCGGTCGGCTCGGTCACGCCCATCGCCTGCATGCGCAGCTCGCCCGAGGCAATCTTCGGCAGGTACTTTTTCTTCTGCGCTTCCGAGCCGTTCCTGAGCAGCGTGTTCATGTTGTACATCTGGCCGTGGCAGCAGCCGGGGTTGCCGCCCGAGCGCGACACCTCCTCCATGATCACCGTGGCCTCGGTGAGCGTCAGGCCCGAGCCGCCGTACTGCTCCGGGATCAGCGCCGCCATCCAGCCCGCCGCGGTGAGCGCATCGACGAAGGCCTCCGGGTAGGCGCGCGCTTCGTCCACTTTCTGCCAGTAGGCCGAATCGAACTGCGCGCACAAGGCGCGCACGCCCTCGCGCAGCACCGCGTGGCTCGGGTCGGCTACAGCGGATCCCACGTGAACACGTCCTGGGTGCGATCGAGGGGGGAAAAGTTCTGCCGCAGCGAGGGCATGCCGTGCGCGGCGATGTCCTGCGGCGTCCAGCCGCCGGCGCGATGCACCGAGCGCAGCGGCCGGCTCTGCGACATGAGGAACAGCTCGTTGGCGCGCACGGCGAACACCTGCCCCGAGACGTCCCGCGCGGCCTCGCTCGCCAGGTACACGGCGAGCGGCGCGATCTTCGCCGTCTCCATCACCTTCATCTTCTCCACGCGCGCCTTCTGCTCCGGCGTCTCGGTCGGGATCGAGCCGATCATGCGGCTCCAGGCGAAAGGCGCGATGCAGTTGGAGCGCACCCCGTAGCGCGCCATGTCGAGCGCGATCGACTTCGACAGTCCGACGATGCCGAGCTTGGCGGCCGCGTAGTTGGCCTGCCCGAGGTTGCCGATCAGGCCCGAGGTCGAAGTCATGTGCACGTAGCAGCCCGAGTTCTGGCCCTTGAAATAGGGCGCTGCGGCGCGCGACACGTAGAACGAGCCGTTCAGGTGCACGTCGATGACCGCGCGCCACTCCTCCACCGACATGTTGAAGAAGAAGCGGTCGCGCAGAATGCCGGCGTTGTTCACCACGCAGTCGAGGCGGCCGAAGGCGTCGAGCGCGGCCTTCACCAGGCGGTTGGCGGATTCCCAGTCGGCGACGCTGTCGGTACTGGCGATGGCCTCGCCACCCTGCGCCTTGATCTCGTCGGCAACCTGGTGCGCCGGGCCGGCGCTCGCGCCCTCGCCCGCCACCGAGGTGCCGACGTCGTTTACCACCACCTTCGCGCCGTGCGCGGCAAAGGCGAGCGCGAAATCGCGCCCGATGCCGCCCCCTGCGCCGGTCACCAGCACGACCTTGTCCTTCACCATCCCCTTGTCCCTCTTCGCGCGCGTCAGGGTGCACAAAACTCTAACAGATATTTGCGCGCCTTCGGACGCCGAGCGCCTTGCAGACAATTACACCGCGCGCCGCGGGTTTGCAGTTGAATGTCCTTGCCGACCATGAGCAGAGCCCAGCGCGCGATCGCCACTCCAGCCAGGACTGATCGTTTCGTTTGCCTGGTGGCCGGCGCGCGCAATGTGCATGAAGTCATCGGCGCGGTGCGCGCCTATCTGGAGTCGTGGCCGGTCGAGAAGGTGGCGCGCGTGCAGAAAGTCGATGCCGGCTGGGCGCCTTTCGACGAGAACCAGCGGCCCACGCCCCCGTT
>CAZAEG010000077.1:0-5074 GCA_964484035.1 uncultured Enterobacteriaceae bacterium
GCGCGAGCGCCTGCTGGAATACGACCTGATCCGCGCCATCGCGCGCGCCGGCAGCGCCGAGCGCCCGAAGATCGGCCTGATGAGCGGCCTGCCGGTGCTCGGCGAGAAGTTCAATCCCTACACGCGGCAAAGCTCGCAGCCGTGGGTGCTCGCCAACGAGCTGCGGCGCGATTTCGACGTGCAGGTCGTCAACATGACGGCCGCGGAGATCGAAAAGGACATCGCCGTCCTCCTTCTCATCCATCCGCGGGACATCGGCGAGCCGGCCGAGTACGCCCTCGACCAGTTCGTGCTGCGCGGCGGCAAGCTCATCGCGTTCGTCGACCCCTACGCCTATTTCGACCAGCTGCCGATGCCGCCGGGCATGCCGCCGCAGGTATCCGACTCGACGCTGCCGCGCCTGTTCAAGGCCTGGGGCGTGGCCATGGATCCGGGCAAGGTGATCGCCGACGTGGTGTTCGCCTCGGGCGAGGGGCAGCGCTACACGCCGGCCGTGCTGTCGCTCAACCGCACCGCGTTCGCGCGCGACGACGTGGTGACGGGACAGATCGAGACGCTGCTTTACGCCTTCGGCGGCGCCTTCGAGGTGCAGCCCGCCGCGGGCCTCACGGTCACCGAGCTGGTGAAGAGCTCGCCCAATTCCATGCTGGTCGACGACGCGCAGGCAACCGCGGCGGGCCAGGATGCCACGCGGGCGTTTGCGCCCGGCGGCAGGAGCCTGCCGCTCGCCCTGCGCCTCGCCGGCAGGTTCCGCACCGCTTTCCCCGGCGGCAAGCCCGAGGACAAGGCGGCCAAGCCCGCCGCCGCAGGCGCGGCGCATCTCGCCGAAGCGGCGCGCGACAACGCGGTGGTGCTGGTCGCCGACACCGACATGCTGCAGGACGGCGCCGCGGTCGACGTGCAGGAAGTGTTCGGGCGGCGCGTCGTCGTGCCCTCGAACGGCAACCTGGCCTTCGCACAGGGGCTGGTGGAGCAGCTGGCGGCGCACGAGAGCCTGCTGTCGCTGAAGAGCCGCGCGTCCGCGTTCCGCCCGCTCACCGTGGTGCGCGAGATGGAGGCCGAGGCGCAGCTGCAGTACTTCGGCAAGATCAAGGAGCTCGAGGACGAGCTGCAGAAGACCAACGCCGCGCTGCAGAATCTGCAGGCCGGCACGCCCGCGGCCGCCAAGGGCGCGCAGATCCTCTCGCCCGAGCAGCAGGCCGAGCTCGAGCGCTTCCGCAGGAAGGTGGCCGAGACGCGCGCAGCGCTCAAGGAGCTGCGCAAGAACCTGCGCCACGACGCCGAGCGGCTGGTGTTCCTCACCAAGGTGGCCAACATTGCGCTGATGCCGCTCCTGGTGGCGCTCGCCGGGCTCGGCATCGCGCTCGTGCGCCGGCGCCGCCAGGCGCGGCTCGTTGCGGCATGAACGCGCGCATCGCCGCGGTCCTCGTGGTGCTGCTCGCGGCCCTGGGCGGCGGTGCGCTGCTCGTGCATCAGCAGGAGCGCGCGCGCCAGCCCGCCGCGGCGGACGCGCTGGGTCAGCCCGTGCTGCGCGGCCTGCAGGCCGCGGACATCGCCACGCTCGCCATCCGCGAGCCCGGCGCCACGCTCACCCTGCAGCGGCGGGACGCGAACTGGGTGATCGCCGAGCGCGCCGGGTTTCCCGCCGACCTCGAGCAGGTGCGCCAGCTCGTGCTCGCGGTCCTCGGCCTCAAGGTCGGCGCCGCCGAGCCGATCGGCGACCAGGACCGCGCGCGCCTCGGGCTCGACCGCAAGGCCACGCAGCTCGACTTCCGCGGCGCCGACGGCAAGACCCTCGCGACCCTGGTCGTCGGCAAGAAGTATTTCAAGCGCGAGCCCGAGAACCCGGAGCAGGCGCCGGGCGACGGCCGCTTCGTGATGCTGCCCGAAGCGCCCGGCCGCGTGGTCATCGTCGCCGATCCGCTGGCGCTCGCCACGGCGCAAAGCGCGGCCTGGATCGCGAAGACCGGCTTCGGCGCCGAAAAAGCGCGCAGCATGGAGGTCGACCTGGCGGGCGGCGGCCGGTGGCGCGTCGCGCGCGCGAGCGTGGAGGGCGACTGGAAACTGACGCCGCTCTACGCCGGCGAGAAGCTCGACGTGATTCGCGCCAACTCGGCGACCTACTCGCTCAACCGCGTCGAGATCGCCGATGTCGCGGCGCCCGGCGTGCGTCCCGAGCTCACCGGGCTCGACAGGCCGGCGACCGTGGTGGCCGCTACCTTCGACGGCCTGACCTACACCCTCAAGCTCGGCAAGCTGCGCGGCGAGAACTACTACGCGACGGCGTGGGTCTCGGGCGAGCCGCAGCCCGCGGGCGCCGACGCCGCCGAGCGCGCGAAGAGCATCGCCGCGCGCCTGCCCGGCGAGCGGGCGCTCGCCGGCCACATCCTGCTCATCGCCCGCTCGAAGTTCGAGGACGTTCTCAAGAAGCGCGCGGAACTGCTGGAGAAGAAGGACCCCGCCAAGAAGTAGCCGAGCGCCGGCTTCCCGAAGTAGGATAAGCGCCGGAGGAGGGGCCTTTGGGCAAGCATGTCATCAAGCACCTGAGGACGATCGCGCTCGTCGGCCAGGCGGGGTGCGGCAAGACCACGCTGGCCGAGGCGCTGCTGGCGCGCGCGGGCGCGGTGCCCGCCCCCGGCAGCGTCGAGCGCGGCACCACAGTTTGCGACTACACGCCGCTGGAAAAGCAGCTGCAGCATTCGCTCAAGCTCGCCGTCGCCAGCTTCGAGGCGCCGAACGGCGAGACGCCCACCGTCGTGCATCTGCTCGATACGCCCGGCTACGCCGATTACCTCGGCCACTCGCTGCCGGCGCTGGCCGCGGTGGAGACCGCGGCGATCGTCATCAACGCGCAGAACGGCATCGAGATGATGACCGGGCGCTTCCTGCAGTGGGCGGCGCGCCGCGGCCTGGATCGGCTGATCGTCGTCAACAAGATCGACGCGGACAACGTCGACCTCGAGGGCCTGCTCGGCGAGATCCAGGAGGTCTTCGGCAAGGAGTGCCTGCCGCTCAACCTGCCCGCGGCCAAGGCGACCCGGGTCTCCGATTGCTTCTTCGCGCCCGCCGGCGAGGCCGATTTTTCGTCGGTCGAGCAGGCGCACCGCAACCTCGTCGACCAGGTGGTGGAGGTCGACGAGAAGCTGATGGCGCAATACCTGGAGAAGGGCGAGATCGAGCCCGAGGCGCTGCACGAGCCGCTGGAAGCCGCGATGCGCGAGGGACACCTGATCCCGGTGGTGTTCTGCTCGGCGAAGAGCGGCGCGGGGGTCGCGGAGCTGCTCGACGTCATCGTCAAGCTGCTGCCCAACCCCGCCGAAGGCAATCCGCCCAAGTACCTCAGCGTGCCGGCCGACGGCGGCGCGCCGAGCGAGATCCAGGCGACGCCCGATCCGTCGCAGCATGCGCTCGCGCACGTCTTCAAGGTCGAGATCGACCCGTACATCGGGCGGCTCGCCGTGTTCCGCGTGCACCAGGGGCGGCTAACGCCCGGCATGCAGCTCTATGTGGGCGAGAGCCGCAAGCCGATCAAGCCCGGGCACCTCTACCAGCTGCGCGGAAAGCACCAGACCGAGGTGAGCGAGGCCGTGCCGGGCGACATCTGCGCCATCGCCAAAGTCGACGAGATCCAGTTCGACCACATTCTGCACGACTCGCCCGCGGACGCGCATATCCACGCCAAGCCGCTCGAGCTGCCCACCTCGGTGTTCGGGCTCGCGCTGCTGCCGCGAAAGCGCGGCGACGAGCAGAAGGTCTCAGACGTGCTGCACAAGCTGGTCGCCGAGGATCCCTGCCTCAGAATCGAGCACAACGCGCAAGCCAACGAGACCGTGATGCGCGGCCTGGGCGAGATGCATCTGCGGACCACGCTGGAGAAGATCGCCACGCAGTACAAGCTGGAGCTGGACACGCGCCCGCCCTCCATCCCGTACCGCGAGACCATCGCCGCGCGCGCCGAAGGCCACAGCCGGCACAAGAAGCAGACCGGCGGCGCCGGGCAGTTCGGTGAAGTATTCCTCAAGGTCGAACCCCTGCCGCGCGGCGCGGGGTTCGAATTCGTCGACAGCGTCAAGGGCGGCGCGATCCCCAACCAGTTCATCCCCTCGGTGGAAAAAGGCGTGCGCGGCGTGCTCGATACGGGCTTCGTCGCCGGCTATCCGATTCAGGATGTGCGCGTGATCGTCTACGACGGCAAGAGCCACCCGGTGGACTCCAAGGACGTGGCGTTCATGTCGGCGGGCCGCAAGGCGTTCCTCGACGCCCTGGGCAAGGCGCGCCCGGTCGTGCTCGAGCCGATCGTCAACGTGCAGATCGTCGCGCCCGAGCAGAAGATGGGCGACATCGCCGGCGAGCTCTCCGGGCACCGCGGCCAGATCAAGGGCTCGGACGCGCCGCGCCCGGGCACCGTGCAGATCACCGCGCAGGCGCCACTGTCGGAGATGGAGCAGTTCCCGGCGCGCCTCAAATCCATCACTGCGGGCCACGGCTCCTACACCCTGGAATTCAGCCACTATGAACCCGCGCCGCCGCAACTGCAGCAGCGGCTGGTCGCGGCGCACAAGCCCGCCGCGCACGCGGACGATTAAATGGGGACAGTCCCCATTTAAATGTTCATCGGTCACGCCGCGCTCGCCCTTGCCGCCAAGCCGCTCGCGCCGCGCGCGCATCTGGGCGTGGCGCTCGCCGCGACGTACTGGCTCGACCTGGTGTGGCCCCTATTCGTACTCGCGGGCATCGAGCGCGTCGAGGTCGCGCCCGGCATCACTGCGTTCACGCCGCTCGACTTCGTGCACTACCCGTGGAGCCACAGCCTCGTTGCCGCACTCGCGTGGAGCGCGCTGTTCGCGCTGGGCTGCTGGAAGCTCGGACGCCGCGCGGCGCTGGTGATGGGCCTTCTCGTGTTCAGCCACTGGGCGCTCGATGCGCTGTCGCACCGTCCCGACCTGCCGCTGTGGCCCGGGAGCAGCGCGTTGGTCGGGCTGGGACTATGGAACTCGGTCGTCGCGACCCTGGCGGTGGAAATCGCGCTGTTCGCCGCAGGCATCGCACTCTACTTGCGCGCCGGCGGCAAGGG
>CAZAEG010000078.1:0-8243 GCA_964484035.1 uncultured Enterobacteriaceae bacterium
GCGGCCAGCCCTCGGTCGGCGGATAGCGCGGGTCGGTGCCGATCGCTTCGATCCAGCCGATGCGGTAGTGGCGCGCGAGGGGCTCGAGCATCGCCGCGTAGCACGGCGCGGGAAAACCGTTGGCGTGGGAAAAATGCAGGACCGGCTTTTGCACCCGGCCACTATAATGCGCCGCCATGCCGCACGCGGCGATCGACATCCACACCCACATCCTGCCGCCCGGCTGGGACGACTGGGCCAAGCGCTTCGGCGTGCAGGGATGGCCGTCCTGCCGGCTGCACGATGCCTGCAACGCCACGATCTATCTTGGCGAGAAGGAGTTCCGCCGCGTCGACGAGCGCTCGTTCCTGCCGGCGCGGCGCATCGCCGACATGGCGGCCGAGCGCATCGGCCTGCAGATGATCTCGCCGGTGCCCGTGATGCTGTGCTACTGGGGCCCGCCGCAGGCGACCGATGCCTTCGCGCGCCTGCAGAACGAATTCATCGCCGGCGTGGTGCGCGAGCACCCGGACCGGTTCCTCGGCGCGGGCACGGTGGCGCTGCAGGACGTCAAACTCGCGGTGCGCGAGCTGGAACGGCTGCAGCAGATGGAATTTCGGGCGGTCGAGATCGGTTCACACGTCAATGGCCGCGATTTCGACGATCCGGCGCTGTTCGATTTCTTTGCCGCGGCGCAGCAGCTCGACATCGCGATCTTCGTCCACCCGCAGGGCCCTTCCATCGGCCAGGAGCGCATGGGCCAGTACTACCTGCCTTTCATGGTGGGCTACCCGGCCGATACGGCGCTCGCTGCGGCGCGCCTCATCCTCGGCGGCGTGCTGGAGCGGCTGCCGCGCCTGCGGATCTGCTTCGCCCACGGCGGCGGCGCCTTCCCGGCGGCGCTCGGGCGGCTCGATCACGGCCACCGCGTGCGCCCGGAGGCGCGCAAGTTCATCGCCGCGCCGCCGTCCCAGTACGCGCGCAGCCTTTACTTCGATACGCTCACGCACGACCCGCGGCTGCTCGCCTACAACCTGGAGAAGTTCGGCTCCGAGCGCATCATGATCGGCAGCGACTACCCTTTCGACATGGGCGTCGAGCACCCGCTCGCGCAGCTGGAAGACGTGACGCTGAGCGCCGCCGATCTCGATAACATCAAGTACAAGACCGCGCAGCGCTTCCTGCGCCTGGCGCGGCCCGACTAGGGAGACCCCCATGAGATTGCTCGCTACGCTGATCCTCGCGCTCGCCTGCGTGCCGGCGCTGGCCCAGACCTACCCCACCCGGCCGATCAAGTTCGTCGTGCCCTTCGGCGTCGGCGGGCCGGCCGACATCTACGCGCGCTTCCTCGGCAGCCGCATGCAGGGCTCGCTCGGGCAGTTCATCGTCGAGAACCGCCCGGGCGGCGGCTCGGTCATCGGCTCGGATGCCGTGGCGAAATCCGCGCCCGACGGCTACACGCTGCTCGTGATGTCGAACACGCACACCGTGAACGAGACGCTGATCCCGAACAAGCCCTTCCAGCTGATGCGCGACTTCGTGCCGGTGGTGCCGATCAACTATTCGGACCTGCTGCTGGTCGTGCACCCCTCGGTGCCCGCGAACAACCTGCGGGAACTGATCGCGCTGGCCAAACGCGAGCCCGGCAAGATGAACTACGCCTCCTCGGGACCCGGCACCCCCTACCACATGGCGGGCGAGCTGCTGAAGTCGCTCGCCGGGATCGACGTCGTGCACATCCCGCACAAGGGCAGCGACGGCGCGCGCCTGTCCATCCTCAGCGGCCAGGTACAGATGATGTTCGACGCCATCACCACCATGGCGCCCAACGTGCGCGCGGGCAAGGTGAAGGGCTTCGGCACCAGCGGCCGCACGCGCTCCTCGGTGCTGCCCGACGTGCCCACCGTCGCCGAGGCCGGCGTGCCGGGCTACGAGTCCACGATCTGGCTCGGGGTGGTGGCCCCGGCCGGGACGCCCAAGGCGATCGTCGAGCGCCTCAACGCCGAGATCACGAAGGTGACGACCAGCAGCGACGTGAAGGCGGCCTGGGCCAGGCAGGGCGCGAGCCCGCTCGTCATGAACCCCGCGGAGTTCGAGCAGTACCTGCGCGACGACATCGCCAAGTGGGCGAAGGTCATCGCCCAGGCCGGCATCAAGCGCGACTAGACGTAGCCCTCGGCAGCCGCGTCGGCGTCGACCGGGGCGCCGGCGAGCTGGCCCTGCATGTAGTCGCAGCCGTTCGCGGCGAGGAGCTCGCGCTGCGCCGGCGTATCCACGCCCTCGGCCACCACCTTGAGTCCGAGCGCGTGGGCGAGCGCGACGATGCCGCCGAGGAGTGCGGCGGCGCTCTTGCCGCCGACGGCATCGGCGACCAGGCTGCGATCGAGCTTCAGCCGGTCCACGGCAAAGTGACGCAGCGCGGTCAGGCTCGAGCTGCCCGCGCCGAAATCGTCGATGGCGAGGGTCACGCCCAGATCCTTCAGCTTGCTCAGCGTGCTCGCCGCGACTTCGGCCTGCTGCATGAGCGCCGCCTCCGCGATCTCGAGCGACAGCAGGCGCGGCGGCAAGCCGGTCTCGGCGAGCGTGCGCCGCACGAGCTCGATCAGCCCCGGGTCGTTGAACTGGCGCGCGGACAGGTTCACCGCCACCTGCACGTCGTGCTCGACGCCGATGAACGTGCACCACCGGCAGGCCTCGCGCAATGCCCAGCCGCCGATGCCGAGGATGAGGCCGGTCTCCTCGGCGAGCGCTGCAAGGTCGGCGGCCGGCACCCGCCCGGTGCGCGGATGCTGCCAGCACACGAGCGCCTCGTGCGCCACCACCGTGCGCTCCTGCAGCGCGGCGATCGGCTGGTAGTGCAGGAGCAGCTCACCGAGCTGCACCGCGCGGCGCAGGTCGCCTTCCAGCGCCAGGCGGCGCGCCGCCGTCTGGTTCATCTGCTCGGTGAAGAACTGGTAGTTCGCGCGCCCGGACTCCTTGGCGTGGTACATCGCCGCGTCGGCGTTGCGGATCAGCATGCCGGCGTCGCGCCCATCCTCCGGGAACACGGCAATGCCGATCGAGGGCGTGACCGTGAGCTCGCGGTCGGCGGCCTGCACCGGCTGCGACAGCGTCTCGATGATCTTGGCGGCGACGCCGGCGGCGTCGGTGGAGCGCTTGGATTCCGGCAGCACGACCACGAACTCGTCGCCGCCGATGCGGCACACCGTGTCGCCGACGCGCAGCTGCTTCACCAGGCGCTTCGCCACTTCCTTCAGCACCAGGTCGCCGACCGTGTGGCCGAGCGAATCGTTGATCGCCTTGAAGCGGTCGAGATCGACGAACATCACCGCGCTCTGCTTGCGGTTGCGCTGGCTGAGCGCGAGCGCCTGGGTGAGGCGGTCTTCGAGGAGCCGCCGGTTGGGCAGCCCGGTGAGGGCGTCATGGTCGGCGAGGTGCTGGGCGCGCTCCTGCGCGTCGCGCAGCTCGCTCGTGCGCTCGGCCACCATGCGCTCCAGGCCCGCGCGCGCCGCGTGCTCGGCGGAAATGTCGTCGTAGATCCAGATCGAGCCCTCGTGCGGCTGCGCCCGTTCGATGGCCCGGCCCACGACCTTGCACCAGATGAGGCTGCCGTCATTGCGGCGCAGCTGTCGCTCCTCGGTATAGGCCTCGCCGCGCGCCAGCGCCGCGTAGCCGACGCGGCCCACCTCCGCGAACGCTTCGTCCGAGGCGTAAAAGACCCGGGTGGTCTTGCCGATCAGCTCGCCGGGCGCGTAGCCGAGCATCTCCTCCATGCGCGGATTGCAGCGCTGGATCGCGCGCTCGCGCAGGAAGGTGATGCCGATGGTCGCGTTGTCGAGGATCAGCGCCTGCTCGGCGAGCGCGCGGCGCACCTCCTCGTCGCGGCGCTTCGCCCCGCTGATGTCCTCGAACAGCCACACGGCGCCGCGCGCCGCGTCGCCGCGCTGCACGGCGCGGCCCGAGAGCCGGCACCAGAAACCGGTGCCGTCGCGCCGGCGCAGCCACTGCTCGCGCGAGTGCGTATCGCCGCGGTCGAGCTCCTCGTAGTTCGCCGCCGCCTGCTCGAACTCCTGGTCGGTGAAGTAGAGCTGGCGCACGGACAGGCCGTTGCCTTCGCCGGGCTCGTAGCCGAACAACTCCTCGAAGCGGCGGTTGCAGCGCATGACCTTGCGCTCGCGCGTGATGGCGATGCCGACGACGACATTGTTGAGCAGCGCCTCCTGCTCGGCGAACAGCCGCTCCAGCTCGTCGCCCGCGTTGCGCTGCTCGGTGATGTCCTCGTTGGTCCAGACCGTGCCCTTGTGCGGATCGGAAGGATCGATGGCGCGGCCGACGGCGCGCACCCACATCACGCTGCCGTCCTTGCGCCGGCGCGGCGCAGCGTCCTCGACATGCGCGCCGCTGCGCAGCCGGGCGTAGGTGCCCTCGGCCTCGCGATAGTCCGCGTCGGAAACGAAGAACACCGACGTCGTCTTGCCGGTCAGCTCGCCGGGGCCGTAGCCGTACATCTGCTCGAAACGGGCGTTGCAGCGCACCACCTGCCGGTCGCGCACGAGCAGAATACCGATCGAGGCGGCCTCGAAGATCGCTTCCTGCTCCCGCAGCAGTCGCGCCACTTCGTCGCCGTGGCGCCGCGCCGCGGTGACGTCATCGACGATCCAAACCGTGCCGCGGCCCGGGTCGGTGTCGCTGATCGACTTGGCGATGATGCGCGCGAGGAAGGTGGAGCCATCCTTGCGCTTGACCTCCCAGTCCAGGTCGAGCTGCTTGCCGGCCGAGAGCACCGGCACCGCGATGCGGCCGAGCGCCTCGTAGCTCTCGCGCGAAGGGTACACGACCTCTCCGGGCTGTCCGATCAGGTCCTCGGCGCGCCAGCCGAACAGCTCGGCGAACTTCGGGTTGCAGAGGAAGAACTTGCGGTCGCGCGTGAAGGCGATGCCGATCCAGGCGTTGGCGAGCACCGCCTCGTACTCGAGCTGCGTGAAGCGCGTGCGGCCGGCGTAGCTTGCCGGCGGCTGCTCCAGGCTGCCCTCGGTCGCGTGGCGGTCGTTCATCGCGCCGCCGCCAGCACCTGGAAGTCGCGCGCGTAGCCGCGCAGGCGCCGCACCGCGTGCTGCCGCTGCGCGGGGCTCAAGGACCGCTCCAGGTCGGCGAGCAGGTCGATGAAGTCGCGCGCCGCAGCGCGGTTGGCCGCGGCGAAGCCGGGGTCGCGGCCGCGCTCCCAGTCGGCCGCCCAGTCGCCCACGCGCCCGGCGCTCGCGCGCGCGCGCAGCAGGACGAGGAGCTCCGCCTGCCGGCGGCGCCGGTCGCGGTCCCGCCCCTCGGCGTTGAGCGGCGCGCGCCCGTTGTACTCGCGGATACGCTCGCGTTGCGCATCGTTCAGCTCTCCCAGCCAGTCCTGCAGCACCTCCACGATGCGCCGGTTGCGGCGCTCGCGGCGCTGCGCGGGCGTGCCCGCGAGCCAGCGCTCGGCGTACTTGCGATTCTCCTGCGCCAAGCGCGCCTCGAGGTGCGTGATCTGCGCCGGCGCCAGGCGGTCGAGGAAGTCGCCGAGCTCGGCGCCCGCGCGTCGCAGTGCCGCGCGCGACTGCTCCCGTATGGCATCGTAACCCCAAACCAGATCGTCGCGGGACGCGCCGCGCTCGAGCCGCGCCACCGCCTCCTCGGCCAGGTGCGCGTAGCGCGGCAGGGCCTCGGCGCGGTGCCAGGCGAGAAAAGCGTCGACGCGGGCATCGAGCTCCCGCGTTTGCCCGGAGTCCAGGTCGAGGTAGCGGCCCGCCTGCCAGCGCAGCCAGGTGTCGGCGTTGTCGTAGGCGAAGCCGAGCGCGCTGCAGCCGGCGGCCAGCGCGAGCAGGCACACCGCCGCGAGGCGCGCGCTCACCAGTAGGTCTCCACGGTGATATGGCCCGGCGCGCGCCGGCGGTGCTTGCGCATGCCGCGCTCCTCGAGCACGGCGCTGACGTCGGTCACCATGGCCGGATTGCCGCAGAGCATCACCTGCGAGCGCGCGGCGTTCAGCTCGGCGTGCGCCGCGCGCTCGAGCCGGCCGTCGCGGATCGCCTCGGGCACGCGCCCCGCGAGCGCGCCGTCCACCGCTTCGCGACTGGCGAAGGCGACGAAACCGAACTGCGCGCCGCGCTCGCGCGCGATTCTGCCGATCGTGTCGCGGTAGGCCTGGTCGGCGGCCGTGCGCGTCGCATGCACCAGCGTCACCCGGGAAAAGCGCCGCCAGGGCTCGTCCGTGCGCAGGATGGAAAGGAACGGCCCGAGCCCCGTGCCGGTGGCGACCAGCCACAGGTTCCCGGCCTCCGGCACCTCGCGCAGCACGAGAAAGCCCGCCGGGTTCGGCGCCACGTGCACCGGTTCGCCGTCGCCGAGCGCGGCGAGACGCGGCGACAGCGGGCCCGCCTGCACCACGTTGTAGTAGAACTCGAGCGGCTCCGTGCCCGGGGCATTGACGAGGGAATAGGGCCGCGCGACGCGCTCGCCGCCGATGTCGAGCGCGAGCTTGGTGAACTGGCCGGCGGTGAACGGGCCGAACGGCGCCCGGACCTGCAGGCTGCACAGCCGGTCGGTCCAGCGCGTCTGGCCGACCACCCGGCCTTCGAGCCATTTGCTCATGGCAGGCGGTCGATTATAGCGGCCGCCGCCGCCGATCTATGCGGCCGCTGCGGCTTTCGCGCCCCTGCGCTTTTCCCAGGCTTCCTGCGCCGCGCCGAGGATGCCCTTGGGCATGAAGATGATGAACAGCACCAGCATCAGGCCGTAGAGCGTGGTGTCGAGGCCGTAGATGTCGTGGCCGAGCGCGAGGCGCAGCACTTCGGCCAGGAGCAGCGTGAAGGCGGCGCCGACGGTCGGCCCGAGGCGCACGAACATGCCGCCGGCGATCGCGCCGAACACCATCTGCAGGCTGATGCCGATGCCCGAGACGGTCTCCGGGTTCACGTAGAGCTGGTACTGCGCGTACAGCACGCCGCCCAGGCAGGTCATCAGCGCGGAGATCAGGGTGATGGCCAGCTTGAGCCGGGTGATGTTCATGCCGACCGAGGCCGCGGCCTCCTCCTCCTGGCTGATCGCCTCGAGCGCGAGGCGCGCCATCGAGCGGTCGACGCGCGTCCACACCCACAGCCCGCCGAGCCAGAACGCGAAGATGATGTAGAACCAGACGAGCTTGGAGGAGAACTGCAGCGCCGCCAGGGACGCGGACGTGTCGGCGAGCGCCGTCACCGGGGTCACGCCGAGCGAGCCGCCGGTCTGGTCCCGGAGCGCGACGATGATGAGCCGCGTCACCTCGGAGAGCGCGAGCGTCACCAGCGCGAAATAGTGGCCGACGATCTTGAAGCGAAAGCACGGGTAGCCGATGACAAAGGCGATCACCGCCGTCACGCCGAGCGCGAGGGGAATGCCGAGCCAGGGCGAAAGCCCGTAGTGGTTCCAGCCCATCACCACCACGTAGGCGCCGATGCCGAGGAACGCGCCGTGTCCCAGGCTCACCAGCCCGAGGCGTCCCATCACCGCCCAGCCGGTATACACGAAGGCCCATAGCAGCGTCATGATGAGCAGGTGCAGCGGGTAGTTGCCCATGCCCGCGAGCGGCGCTGCGGCGAGCAGCGCAAGGCCGATCCAGCGCAGAGAATCGGCCACCCTACTTGCCTCCGAGCAGGCCCCGGGGCCGCCAGAACATCATGCCGATGAAGAACAGGAACGCGAACACGTAGCCCCATTCGATGTGCAGGATGTAGCCGCCCACCGAGATGAACTGGGCGAAGATGAACGCGGCGATGAAGCCGCCGATCATGTTGCCGAGGCCCCCGAGCACGCAGATCATGAAGGTGATCGGGCCGAAGGTGAGGCCGATCGCCGGATGGATGTCGTACTGCAGCACCAGCAGGCACGCCGCGAGTCCGGCGAGCGCGCCGCCGATCGCCGAGGTGATGAGGAAGATGCGGTTCGGGTTCACCCCCATCAACGGCATGATCGCGCGGTCCTGCGAGATGGCGCGGATCGCGGTGCCGAGATAGGTGCGCGTGAGAAACAGATACACCCCGATCATGCCGCCGAGCGCCACCAGGAAGGCGATCAGGCGCGCGAAGCTGACGTACATCTCGCCCACCTGCAGCTGCGGCAGGCTCACGCCGATGTTGCGGAACTCGACGCCGAAGGCGAGCGTCGCCGCCGCCTGCAGGAAAAAGAGCACCCCGCCGGTGACCAGCAGCTGGTTGATCGGCTCCGCCGCGAGCACCGGCCGGATCACGAACTGGTGC
>CAZAEG010000079.1:0-4176 GCA_964484035.1 uncultured Enterobacteriaceae bacterium
TACGGCGCGATGTTCGTGATCGGCGCCGGCTACGCGCTCTCCAAGGGCGTGCACATCCGCTCGGACTTCCTGTACCGGAACTGGAAGGTGACGACGCAGGCGCGCGTCGACGCGGCGCTCTACCTCGTCTTCTATTTTCCCAGCATGCTGATCTTCCTGTGGGTGGCGGCGCAGTGGGCGTGGGGGTCGCTCTCCCAGGGCGAGCGCGGTATGGACACGGCCTGGATGCCGCTGCTCGGCCCGATCAAGAGCTGCCTGCCCGTGGCGGTGCTGTTCCTCGTGGTGCAGGGCGTCGCGGAGCTCCTCAAGGCGCTCTATGCCGCCCGCAAGGGCGTGTGGCCGCAGCAATGACGCCGGAAGCCATCGGCCTGCTGATGATCGCCGCGATGCTCGCCGGCATCTTCATCGGCTTCCCGATCTCGTTCACGCTCGTGTTCCTCGGCCTCGCGTTCGGCTACTGGGGATTCGGCCAGCTCGTGTTCTACCTGCTCACGCTGCAGTTCTACTCCACCATGATGGAGCAGACGCTCGCCGCGGTGCCGCTGTTCGTCTTCATGGGCATCATGATGGAGCAGTCGAACCTGATGGAGGAGCTGTTCGAGGCGGTGCAGAAGATCCTCGCGCGCGTGCGCGGCTCGCTTTATCTCGCGGTGATGTTCGTCGCCACCATCTTCGCCGCCGCGACCGGCATCGTCGGCGCCTCGGTCACCATCCTCGGCATCATGGCCGGCAAGCAGATGATCCGCTCGGGCTACGACGTCAAGCTGTCCGCGGGGCTGATCGCGGCCGGCGGCACGCTCGGCATCCTGATCCCGCCCTCGATCATGCTGGTGGTGATGGGGCCGGTGCTCGAGGTCCCCGTGACGACGCTGTTTGCCGCGGCGCTGCTGCCGGGCGTCCTGCTTGCGCTGCTGTTTACCGGATACGCGATGCTGCGCTGCCAGATCAATCCCCGGCTCGCCCCCGCGCTCGCCCTCGAGCGCAGAGCCGGCAGCATGGGCGAGCTCTGGGTGCAGTTTTTCCGGGGACTCGTGCCGCCGGCGGCCCTGGTGTTCGCCGCGCTGGGGAGCATCGTCTTCGGACTCGCCACCCCGACCGAGGGCTCGGCCTGCGGCGCGGCCGGATCGTTGCTCCTCGCGGCGCTCTACCGGCGGCTCACCTGGACCCGGTTCACGGATACGCTGGTGCGGACCCTCGAGATCTCGGTGCTGATCCTGTTCCTCGTCGCGGCGTCGAACTTTTTCGGCGCCGTGTTCGCGCGCCTGGGCACGCCCACCATGCTCACCGAGGCGCTGCTCGGGCTCGAGCTCAACCGCTACGTGGTGCTGGCGATCGTCATGGGGCTCATTTTCCTGCTCGGCTGGCCGCTCGAGTGGGTGCCGATCGTGCTGATCGTGGTGCCCTTCCTGCTGCCGCTGGTGCAGAAGCTCGGCTTCGACCTGGCCTGGTTCGGCATCCTGGTGGCGGTCTGCCTGCAGACGGCGTGGCTGTCGCCGCCGGTCGCCATGTCGGCGTACTTCCTCAAGGGCGTGGTGCCCGAATGGCAGCTCGGCGACATCTATCGCGGCATGATGCAGTTCATGGGGCTGCAGCTGCTCGGGCTCGTGCTGATCGGCGCGTTCCCGCAGATCGCGCTGTGGCTGCCCACCCTCATCTACGGGAAATAGCATGGCGATCGACTACCTCAAGCGGGCGGCGAAGACGCCGGAAACCGACACCGCCGAGGCGCGCCGCGTGGTCGAGGAGATGCTGGCCGCGATCCGGGCCCGAGGGGAGCAGGCGGTGCGCGAGTACGCGCTGCAGCTCGACCGCTGGAGCGGCCCGATTGAAGTGACCGCCGGGGAGCTCGAGCGGCGCACCCGCGCCATCCCTCCCGGAGTCAGGAAAGACATCGAGTTCGCGACCGCGCAAGTGCGGCGTTTCGCCCGGGCGCAGCGCGACTCGATGCACGAATTCGCGCTCGAGGTCTCGCCCGGGCTCAGCGCGGGGCAGCGGCTGATTCCGGTGAACGTCGCCGGCTGCTATGTGCCCACCGGCCGCTACGCCCATATCGCCTCGGCCTACATGAGCATCGCCACCGCCAAGGCCGCCGGCGTGCCGACGGTGATCGCCTGCTCGACGCCCTACCGGGGCGAAGGGATCCATCCCCAGGTGCTCTACGCGATGAAGGTGGCGGGCGCGGACGCGATCCTGACCCTGGGCGGGGTGCAGGCCATCGCCAGCCTCGCCTACGGCCTCTTTACCGGCAAGCCGGCCGACATCGTCGTCGGTCCCGGGAACAAGTTCGTCGCCGAGGCGAAGCGCGCGCTGTTCGGCGCCGTGGGCATCGATGTCCTCGCCGGGCCGACCGAGATCGCGATCATCGCCGACGACGCCGCCGACGCGGACCTGGTGGCGAGCGACCTCGTCGGCCAGGCCGAGCATGGCAGCGATTCGCCTGCCTGGCTCATCACAACTTCGAAAACGCTCGGTCAGGATGTCTTGAAACGCGTTCCCCTCCTGATCGAAAAGCTTCCCGGTCCCGCCCGCGAAGCCGCCGGCGCGGCCTGGCGCGACTACGGCGAGATCGTGGTCTGCGCCACCCGCGAGGAGGCGGCAAAGGTATCCGACCGCTACGCCGCGGAGCACCTCGAAGTGCACGCGCGCGAGCTCGACTGGTGGCTCGCCAGGCTCAGCTGCTACGGCTCGCTGTTTCTGGGCGAGGAGACCACCGTCGCCTTCGGCGACAAGGCCGCGGGGCCGAACCACATCCTGCCCACCCGCGGCGCGGCGCGCTATTCGGGCGGGCTCTCGGTGCACAAGTTCATCAAGACCGTCACCTGGCAGCGCATGACGCGCGCGGCGAACCGCGACATCGCGCCGGTGACGGCGCGCATCTCGCGGCTCGAAGGCATGGAGGCGCATGCGCGCACCGCCGACGATCGCCTGGCGAAATACTTTCCCGAGGAGTCGTTCGAAACATGAGCGACGAGATCCATCGCGGGCTCAAGGGCGTCTATTTCGACCGCTCGCGCGCGTGCTACATCGACGGGCGCGCGGGCGAGCTGCGCTACCGCGGCTACTCGATCCACGAGCTCGCCGAGCGCTCCACGTTCGAGGAGACCTGCTACCTGCTGTTGCAGGGGGAGCTGCCGCGGCAGCAGGAGCTGGATGCCTTTGCGTCCGAGCTGAAGGCGGCGCGCAGGCTGCCCGCGCAGATCCTCAAGCTCATCGACCTCACGCAAGCCTCGCACCCGATGGACGTGCTGCGCACCGCGGTCTCGGCGCTCGCGGCGTTCGACCCGGACACGGCCGACAATTCTCCCGCGGCGACGCTGCGCAAGGGGATCCGCCTCGCCTCCCAGGTGCCGATGATCATCGCCGCGCACGAGCACATGCGCAACGGCCGCGCGCCGGTCGCGCCCGATGCCTCGCTCGGGCACGCGGCGAACTTTCTTTACATGCTCAAGGGAAGCGCGCCGAGCGCGGACAGCGCCCGGCTCATGGACCTCGACCTGATCCTGCACGCCGAGCACGGCGCCAACGCGTCGTCCTTCACCGCGCGCGTGGTCGCCGGCACCGAGGCGAACCTGCACGCGGCGGTCACCGCCGCGATCGCCGCGCTCTCCGGCCCGGCGCACGGCGGCGCCGCCGAGAACGTAATGACCATGGCGCAGGAGATCGGCGACGCGGCCAGCGCCGCCGAGTACGTGAAGAGGAAGCGCGCCAACCGCGAAGCGGTGATGGGCTTCGGCCACCGCGTCTACCGCGCCGAGGACCCGCGCGCGCGCCACATGCGCGCCGGCGTGGAGAAGCTGTCGCGCGAGATGGGGCAGCCGAAGTGGTACCAGATCCTCGAGGCGCTGGTCGAGGCGATGAAGCCCTATGCGCGCCACGGCGTCAACGTGAACGTCGACTTCTACGCCGGCGTCGTCTATTACCTGAACGGCATCCCGGCGGACCTTATCGTGCCGATCTTCGCCGTGGGCCGCGTCCCGGGCTGGGCGGTGCAGGTGATGGAGCAGATGGAGAGCAACATCCTCATCCGCCCCCTCACCCTCTACAACGGCCCCGAGCCGCGGGAGTACGTGCCGCTCGAGAAGCGCTAGGCCTGCGCGGCGAGGATGGCGGCGGTGGCGACGATGTCCTCGACGCTCGCGCCGCGCGAGAGGTCGCTCACCGGCTTGGCGAAGCCCT
>CAZAEG010000080.1:0-4376 GCA_964484035.1 uncultured Enterobacteriaceae bacterium
GTGGGCGCCTTGACGTCGAGCGTGGCGTTGAGGAAGGCGAGCCCCGTGTCCTGCATCGAGGGCAGGAGCAGGCCTTCGGCGAACGAGTAGACCAGCGCCCCCGGCACCGCGCGGCCCTTGATGGCGCGGCTGGAATCGTCCTCCACCGCGAACAGCTCCTCGGTCAGCCAAGTGAGATTGACGAAACTCGCCAGGTCGGACTCGGCGATGGTGCGGCGGTGCGTGCGGAAGCGCATGCCGACTTTCAGGTCCTCGTAGGCGTAGCCGCGGCCGATGGGGTGGACGTTGTCGCTCATCTCAGAAGATCGTGTAGGCGCCGTCGATGACGAAGTGATCGCCCGTATGGTAGCCGCTCGCGTCGCTCATCAGGTACACGGCGATGCCGGCGAAGTCCTCCTTCGTGCCCCAGCGCCGCAGCGGGATGCGCGGCAGGACGGCAGCCGAGAACTTCGCGTCGCCGATCGCCGCGGCCGTCATGTCCGACTCGATCCAGCCGGGCAGAATGGAGTTGGCGGTCACCTGGTAGCGCGCCATCTCCACGGCGAGCGCGCGGATCATGGCGAGCATCGCGCCCTTGGTGGCGGCGTAGCTCGCGGCGCGCGCGGCGCCGTGGATCGCGGCGCTGCTCGCCATGCCGACCAGGCGCCCGCCGAGACTGCCCGCTTTCGCGCGCTGCGTCATGTGACGTGCCGCGGCGCGCAAGGTGAAGAAGGCGCCGTCGAGATTCACCTGCATCACGCGGCGCCATTCCTTGGTGGAGAGCTCGGCGAGCGGCGCGCGCGCCTGGCTGACGCCGGCGTTGGCGAAGCAGCCGTCGATGCGGCCCATGGCCGTGACGGCCTCGGCGAAGTTCCTTTCGACCTGGGCTTCGTCCGTCACGTCGCAGCGCTGCGCGAGCACGCGCCGGCCGAGCTTCCTGAGAAGCTTCTCCGCGGCGGCGTTCTTGTCCGGGTTGGAGCCCCAGATCACCACGTCCGCCCCGGCCGCGGCCAGCCCCTCGGCCATCCCCAGGCCGATGCCGCCGTTGCCTCCCGTGACGAGCGCGACCTTCCCCCTGAGGTCGAACCCGCTCATTTCTTCTCGAAGTGCGACCTCGCCTTGTCGAAGGCCTCGTGCATGTTCTTCCAGGCCTGTTCGGTGCCGCGCATCATGTCCTGCCAGGCATCGAGCGAGGCGCTCTGCAGGAGCTTCATCTGGTAGAGCGCCTCGTCGCGGCGGCTGTTGACGGCGGCGAGCTGCTTTTCGTACTCGGCCTTCATGTGCGTCTGCGCGGTTTTGGCCTTCTGCTCCCACTGCGCGGCCTCGGCGTTCCACTGGTCGAGCTGGGACTTGAGCTTCTGCACGTACTCTTCGCGGTTGATCATGGCATCCTCCTGGGTGCAAGCAGGTTGGATTCTAGCGCTCCCTCCCCCGCACGATCACACTACTGGATGAGCTGCTGTCCAGCGGCGACGCTCACGGGAGCGAGGCCCTTGGCGGCAATGAGCGCCTCGTTCCTATTGATTTCGATCATCACGAAGGGCGGAACCTCACGCCCGCCTGGCCGGTGACTGCCGAAGAGAATGTAATGCGTTTCCCCCGCGGACAGTGCGAGCGGCATGCTGAATGACGCCCTGCTCATCGCGTTGTTGGGTCCTTCCACCGTGTAGCCTTCGGCCGTCAGTTCCAGCTTCGCGGGCGACAAAAGAAGTATCGTGTACTGACCCTTCGCGAGTTTCATGAGCTCAAGGCCGCCGATGCTGATCGCCACGGGAAGGTTCTGCACGCCCCGAAAGCCGATGTCGGGGCGGATGAAATACACCGTGGCGCGCTCGGACGCACCCGCGAAAGCAAGGGCCTGATGGTTCCGTTGCACATTCGTTGTGCCGACGCAGCCGAGAATCCCGATCTCGGCGGCGGCGATTGCGAGGGCAAGCCAGTAGCGCGATCGAGCTCGTTTCATGCTCGTACTCCCCTCCCAATAATGCCTCCCGCAAGCACCGACGCGATATAGACCGCTTGCGCGATCCAAAGCATGACGGCGGAAACGCCGAACAAAACCGTCAGCGCTGGCAGCGCCAGCGCCACGAGCATCCATTTCATTCGGGCGTCCGACGCTTTCCAAGTGAACACCAGGACAAGAATCGCCGCTACCAGTGCGGGAAGCCCTAGCGCCATGATCAGCAGGAAGATAGCCCCGCCGACCACGTCGCCTTTCGCGTCGATCGCCCAGAGGTGAACCTGCATCGCCAGAACGATCGCCATGCATACCGCGAGCACGACGTGGCAGACATACGCGGCCTTCGCATGATTCCAGAGGGGCTTGCCACTTCCGTCGGTGGTTGGTTGCATGCTCGCAAGCGATTGCTGGCGTGATGCCATAGGATATCCTCGTTCTCTCCGAAAGTACGCCGCCATGTTCTTTCGCGACTTTGCCCTCGAGCACATCCCGGTCTCCGCCGGCATGCTGCGCCTGCGCCGCGGCGGCAAGGGTCCGCCCCTGCTCCTCCTGCACGGCAATCCGCAAACGCACGCCATGTGGCACAAGGTGGCGCCGGCGCTGGCGCAGCGCTACAGCGTGATCTGTCCCGACCTGCGCGGCTACGGCGGCTCGTTCAAGCCGCCGGTCAGCGCCGACCACGCGGCGTACGCCAAGCGCGAAATGGCGAAAGACATGGCGGAGCTGATGGCGCACTTCGGTCACGAGCGGTTCTTGGTCGCCGCGCACGACCGCGGCGCGCGCGTCGCGCACCGGCTCGCGCTCGACCATCCGCAGCGCGTGCAGAAGCTCTGCGTGATGGATATCATCCCGACGCTAGAGCACTTCGAGCGCACCGACATGGCGATGGCCCTGGGCTATTACCACTGGTTCTGGTTCGCGCAGCCGCACCCGTTTCCCGAGAACGTGATCAGCGCCGCGCCCGACGCGTGGTGGCGCGCGCACACCTCGCGCGAGCCCAAGCCCCCGGACTTCTTCGACAGGGAGGCGCTCGCCGACTACATGGGCGCGATCCACGACCCGGAGATGATCCGCGGCATGTGCGAGGACTACCGCGCCGCGGCAACCATCGATCTCGAGCACGACCGCGCGAGCCGCGCCGCCGGGCAGAAGATCCACTGCCTGCTGCTCGTGCTCTGGGGGAAGAAGGCGAGGATCGAGGCCTGGTACGACGCGCTCGCCATCTGGCGCCGCTACTGCACCGCGGAAGTGAGCGGCGGGCCGGTGAGTTCGGGCCACTACCTCGCCGAGGAAGCGCCCGGCGAGGTGCTCGAGCGCCTTACCGCCTTTTTCTCAGGCTGAGGCCGCGAGCAGCAATCCGAGCGCCACGGTCGCCGGGGCCGCCTGCACCCACAGGATGCGCCGGCTCACGCTCCAGGCGCCGTAAGCGCCTGCCACGATGACGCAGGAGAGGAAGAACACCTTGAGCGGCTGCGAGCCGGCGATGAGCCCCCAGGCCAGCCCGGCGGCGAGAAAGCCGTTGTAGAGGCCCTGGTTCGCGGCGAGGACTTTGGTCGTTTCGGCCTTCTCGGGCGTATTGCGGAACACCTTCAGCCCGAGCGGCTTCGTCCACAGGAACATCTCCAGGACGAGGAACCCGAGGTGCAGCAGCGCCACCAGGGCGGTGGCGACATCGGCGACGACTCCCATGGGCCGGGAGTGTAAATGGGCCGGCTGGCCGGCTTTTCCTGAATTCGGCGAAGGACCAAAAAAAACGCCCCCGCCGGAGCGGCGGGGGCGTGGTTTGCAGTGAAGGAGCCTAGCGATGCCTGCGGTCTCGCCCTTTTCGGTCGTCGTCGTCGTCATCATCATCGTCGTCGCGGTCGCGGTGCCGCCTGCGATCGCCGCCGTCGTCGTCGTCCCGGTCGTGGCGGTTGTCGACATGCCGGCGGTGGCCTCCGCGCTTCTCCGGGATGACCTTCAGCATGCCGTTGCCTTCGAACTGCGTGCCGGCGATGGTGCCCTTGAGGATGCCCTTGTCGTCCGTCGGCTCGAATTTGGACGCCCGGTTGTCGAAGTAGCAGACTTTATCGACCAGCCCGTCGCGGTTTACGTCCCTGCCGCGCTTGTCGCACCGGTGCAGGCTATTTTCATCCCCCGAGTGCCCGAACCTGAGCGAACTCTCGTCGACCTCAAGCGCATTGAAATCATGCGAGGACAGCAAAGCTACCGGGATGGTGCCACTGGCACGGGGGTTGATGCGTGTCATCACCGTTCTATACCCCGGCTTGATGTCGATGCTTATCGGCTTGACCGACGGGGTCGGGGTCGGGTCCGGCGCGGCTGTTGGCGATACGCCGCTGATGATGAGCGTGTAGGTGCCGCTCTCGCGGTTTCCACCGTCGATCAACTTCGCGCCTCCGTCAGCCACCCTATTCATCCCGCCTGTTACGATCAC
>CAZAEG010000081.1:0-5937 GCA_964484035.1 uncultured Enterobacteriaceae bacterium
CAATGACGACGATGAGCGGCCAGACCAGGAACGTGAGCCCGTCAGCTGCCATGCTGCCTCCCGCGGATCAGCATAGACCCGCGCGCAGTCCTTGCGCAATATCACCAAAAGTGATGGCTCGGGGCGCTCACTCCGCCTCGACCTTGCCTGTAGTCGGACTCCAACCTGTGCCGCTGCGCTTTTCGCGCTAGGCTGCGCGTGTCACCGCCGTGCCGACAACATGATCTGGCTCGCTTTCAGCCTCGCCGTCGTCATCGCCATCGCCTGCCTGTGGTGGTTCTCCTGGCTGCGCAGAAACCGCAAGCCGCCCAAGCCGACGCGGCCGTACCGGGAGTGGAAGGACTAGGGCGGCGAGTTACTCGGCGACACCTGCCGCGAGCGGCGGGACTAGCTGTCCGGCACCAGCTTCTCGAAATCGTCGTCGACGCCGAGCGCGTAGCGCGCCACGTCGTCGATCGCCTCCTTGAACGACGCCGTGTCCAGGCGCACGGTGAAGCGGCCGAAGCGGCGCACGTTGATCAGCTCGAGGGTGGCGGTCAGCGCCTCGTAGTCGGCGCGGATGTTGACGTCGCAGGGCAGGGGCCCGGTGACGACGAACTGCACCGGCCGCTCCCTGGCGTCGCCGCGCGCGCGCTGCTGGAACTCCACGCGCAGCGACTTCAGGTACTGCTCGCAGCGCCCGACGTCCTCGCCCAGCAGCATGAACTTCGGCGGCTCGGCCGGCCGCACCCAGTAGCGGAACTGGATCTGCGCGCAGAGCTCCCTGTCCTTGGGGAGCTTGAGCGTGCGGTTGCCGACCACCGCCTGGCCGAGCGTCACCGTGGGCACCTTGCCGAGGTAGACGAACTCGTAGGCCGCGCCCGCGTGCGGCTGGTGCGCGTTCATCTCCTTGCCGAACTCGGTCAGGTACTGCAGGGCGGCGCGCATCGCGGCATCGAGCGCCGCCATCGCCCTCGGCTTCGCCTCGGCCTGCGCCTTCCTGAACGCGGCCTGCTGGCGCATGATCTCCACGGCCTCCATGCGCCGCGTGGTGGTCATCCACTTCGGGTCTTTCTCGGGCGGCGCGCGCTCGCCGCGCTCGAACGCCTGGCGCTTGCGCTCCTCGGCCGTGCCCCACTCGTACAGCGCCTGTTCCTTCTTGAGGCGTGCCGCCTCCTCGGCGCGCAGGCGCTGCGCCTCCTGCGCCTCGAAGTTCTTCGCGAACTGGTCGAGGTCGCCGAGCAGCTGGTTGCGCATCTTCTGCTCTTCGGCCGCCGCCGCCGGGGAGCGCAGCGTCTCCTGCGGCACGGTCTTGGCGAACTCGGTGCCGCCGCCGAGGCTGTGGTAGTTGCGCACGTCGGCGGCGAATTCGGCTGCGCTCTGGTAGCGGTCCTGCGGCCGCTTGGCGAGCGCGCGGTCCATGATGCGATCGAACCCGGCCGGGATCGCGGCGTCGATCTGCCGCAGCGGCGGATGCGGCTCGCCGGCGATGCGTTGCATGAGCGCGAACACCGTGGTGTCTTCCGGCCACTCGAAGGGCGTGCGCCGCGTGAGCAGCTCGTAGAGCACCACGCCGAGCGAGAAGATGTCGGCGCGCGCGTCGATCGGCTGGCCGAGCACCTGCTCGGGCGCCATGTAGCGCGGCGAGCCGAGCGCCGCGCCGTGCTGCGTCACGTCGGAGGCGGGAACGTAGGCGACGCCGAAGTCGGTGAGCTTGGCGCGCCCCGAGGGCGACACCACCACGTTGGCCGGCTTGACGTCGCGGTGCACGATCGAGACCTGGTGCGCGTGGTGAAGCGCGTCGGCCACCTGGGCGATGATGTCGGCCACGGTGTGGAAGGGGATGCGCTGGCGCTCCTTCAGCATCTGCTGCAGCGAGGGGCCCTCGAGCAGCTCCATTGCGATGTAGGCGGCGCCGCCGTCCTCGCCGACGTCGAAAATGGTGACGATGTTGGGGTGGCTCAGCCGTCCCGCCGAGCGCGCCTCGCGCAGGAAGCGCACGCGCACCTCGCCGGCGACGTCCGCCGGCAGCTCGGCGTGCAGCGTCTTCAGCGCCACCTCTCGCTCGATGAGCGGATCGACGGCGCGGTACACCACGCCCATGGCGCCTCGGCCCAGCTCTCCCAGGATCCGGTACCGCCCGAGAACCTTTATGCCCACTGTCCGGTTTTCCCTCCAGACCGGAGCATACCCGCTCGGCGATTCATTCTCCCAGCAGCGGGAAGGCGCTCAGGGCGCCCGGCGGGCCGACCGGGGCCGCGGCGGCCAGATGGCGCGGTCCGAGCTCGGCGAGCGAGGTGACCCCGAGCAGCCCGAGGCAGGTCAGGATCTCTTCCTCGAGGATCTCCAGCGCGCGCACCAGGCCCGTCACGCCCGCGGCGGCGAGGCCGAGGCAGGGCAGGCGTCCCAGGCCGACCGCCCGCGCGCCGAGCGCGACGGCTTTCACCACGTCCGAGCCGCGCATGAAGCCGCCGTCCACCCAGATCTGGGCGCGGTCGCCGACCGCGGCCACGACTTCCGGCAGCACCGCGATGCTCCCCAGGCCGTGGTCGAGCTGGCGCCCGCCGTGATTGGAGACGTAGACCACCTCGACGCCGTGCTGCCCGGCGATCTCGGCATCTTCCGCGGTGGCGATGCCCTTGAGCACGAGCGGCAGGTCGTGCTTGTCCTTGAAGCGCTTCACCTGGTCCCAGGACAGCGCCGCCTGGAAATCGCGGCCCGCGGCGGCGCTGGCGCGCCAGGGCTTCACGAAGCGGCCCGCCAGGTCGCGCTCGCGCCGGCTGTACATTGCGACGTCCACGGTGAGGCAGAAGGCCGAGTAGCCGTGGTCGCGCGCGCGGCGCACGTGCTCGTCCACCCAGGCGTCGTCGCCGCGCACGTAGAGCTGAAACACGCGCAGCGCATCCGCGGCCGCGGCGGTCTCCTCCAGCCCCGGCTGGCACACCGAGGACAGCATCTGCGGCACGCCGAACTGCGCGGCGCCGCGGGCCGCCGCCGCGGCGCCGCCCTCGACGAAAGACTCGAGGCCGCCGATCGGCGCGAGCAGCACCGGCAGGCGCACGCGCCGGCCGAGGCAGGCCGCGCCGGCGTCGATGCGGCGCACGTCGCGCAGCACCCGCGGCCGGAACGCGATCGCGTCGAGCGCCTGGCGATTGCGGCGCACCGTGGTCTCGGTCTCGGTGCCGCCGATCAGGTAGCTCCACGGCCCGGGGGCCAGGTTGGCGCGTGCCGCGGCGACGATCTCGTGCAGCGTGAGGAACTCCGGGGGGTGCGGCGCGTTCAAGCGGCGCTCGCCTGGCCGATCGCCTGCAGCACTTCCAGCACCGCCGCGTTGAAGACTTCCGGGTGCTCGAGGTGCGGCAGGTGGCCGCAATTCGGCACCGACTGCAGCGTCGCGTTCGGCGCCGCGGCGGCGATGCGCTTGGCGTTGCTCTCGGGCGGCGTGCGCCGGTCCAGCTCCCCGGACACGATCCTCACCGGGCAGGCGACCGCGGCGATCTCGCGCGGCACGTCGACCTCCGCGAGCATGCGCGCCGCCTGCGCATAGCCGTTCGCGTTCAGCCCCTCGGCGCCCTTGATCCACTCCAGCACCTGCGCGCGCGTGCCGGGCGCGACCAGATCGGCCGCGTCGTCCTCGCGCATCTTCCTGACGCCGAGCGCGGTCACGCGCTCGATGCGCGCGGCGGCGCGCCGGTCGCGCTCCGCCTTCGGCGCCGAGCCCCAGCCCGCGGCGGGCCCGCCGAGCACGAGCGCGCGCACGCGCGCCGGAAACAGCCGTGCGAAGACGACGCCGGTCGGCGTGCCCCAGGAGTTGGTGGCGATGATCGCCCTGTCGATGCCGAGCGCATCGAGCAGGCGCGCCAGCGCGCGGGCGTACTCCTCGGCGCCCGGCGCCTCGCCCGGCAGCGGCTGCGAGCCGCCGTAGCCGGGCGCGTCCCAGGCGATGACGCGAAAGTGCTCGCCCAAGGGGCCGTACTGCAGGCGCCAGCCCGCCGACGTGGAGCCGATGCCGTGCAGCAGAACGAGCGCGGGCGCGTCCTTCGCGCCGGATTCGCGGTAGGTGATGCCGGCGGCGAATTTCGGTTCGGGCAGCATGGCGGGCCTCGCGTGGTTCGGATACGGAACCAACTCTATCAGGCGGCGTAAAATCGCGGGCTGTCGATTACCGGAAGCGGCATGCGATCCTCCGCCCGCAGCAAGCTCCTCCTCGGCGCCTTCGCCGGCGTCATCCTGCTCGCCATCGGCGGCAGCTTCTACTACGGCGCGAAGAAGAAGCACGACCTCGAATCGAGCGCCGCGGCGAGCGTGGCCGACGCCACGGCGCGGCTGCGCGCCGCCGGCGCGCTGGCGCTGGACGCGCCCAAGGCCGCGACGCAGCTGCAGGCGCACGAAGCCGAACTCGCCGGGAGCCTCGAGCGCCTGCGCGCCGAGGACGCCTCGCGCAACAAGGCGCTCGCCGAGGCGGCGGAGCTCTACCTCACCGACGTGCACGCCATGCTGCGCGTGCAGGCCAACGCCGCGCGCGCGCTCGCCGCGGCGCGCGCCAGCGCCCGCGCGCTCGCCGCGCACATGGAGAAGGCCGAGGACCGCGGCGCGGGCTGGATCCAGCGCGCGCTGGCATTGAAGCAGAAGGCCGAGCGCGACAACTTCGACTACCGCACGGCGCTGGGCGCGCTCGCGGGGCTGTATCAAGCGCACCCGGAGTCGCAGGAGAAGCTGCGCGCCGCCCTCGCGGGCGCGCCGCTGCTCGCCGACGCGGAGCGGCGGCGCCTGCACCAGGCGGCGCAGGACGCGGAGGCGAAGGCCAGGCAGGACCTCGAGCAGCTGCGGCGCCTGCCGGTCGGCTGATGGCGCTCTGGAAGCGCTTCTGGCTGCTCGCCTCGGCGATCTGGGCGCTGGTGTGCGTGCTGAACGCGGCCACCATCCTCGCCTTCAGCGAGGGCGAGGCGGCGAAAGCGGTGCAGCCGCTCGTGCTCGCGCTCGCCGTGCCGGCGCTACTGTACGCGGCGCTCTGGCTCAACTTCCGCCTGCGGCGTAAGTAACCACTAACCGGAAGACGGCTCCAGCCTTCCACGGGTCTTTGCCGGGTCGGTGCTGCTTGCCGTTCGTGCCCATTCTATTGACATGGGCAATATATGGGAATAAATTCCCAAATAAGATGGACGCGTCCAACAAACTTTCTTCCGTCCTGGCTGCGGCCGTCCTCCGCCTTCTGGCGCCCCTGGTTCGCGTCCTGCTCCGTAACGGTATGTCTTTCAACGCTTTTTCAGATCTCGCGCGTCGCGCATATGTGGAAAGCGCCATGCGGGAGTTCGGCATCCCGGGAAAAAAGCAGACCGTGTCCAGGGTGTCCGTCCTGACCGGCCTGTCACGCAAGGATGTGCAGCGCATCCTCGGGGCGCAGGGCACCGCGGACTCGGGCGAGGCGCGCGAGCGCTACAACCGGGCCGCGCGGGTCATCGCCGGCTGGGTGCGTGACAAGGAGTTCGCGGACGCGTCCGGCGAGCCGGCCGCCCTTGCGCCCGACGGTCCCGGCGCGAGCTTCGGCCAGCTGGTCAAGCGCTACAGCGGCGACGTGCCGGCGCGCGCCGTGCTGGACGAGCTGCTGCGCGTGGGCGCGGTGCTGCGCCAGGACGACGGCCGCATCCGGCTGCTCTCGCGCGCCTACGTCCCGAGCGCCAGCGACCTCGACAAGCTCGACATCCTGGGCGCGGACGTGGCCGATCTCATCGCGACGATCGACCACAACCTGCGCCACGGCGGCGCCGACCCGCGCTTCCAGAGAAAGGTCATGTACGACAACGTGCCGCGCGACGCGGCCGCCGCCTTCCGCACGCTCAGCGCGGAGCGGGCGCAGGCGCTGCTGGAGGCCATGGACCAGTGGCTGGCGCCGCGCGATCGCGACGTCAATCCGTCGGTGCAGGGCGCGGAGCGCGTGCGCGTCGGCGTCGGCATCTA
>CAZAEG010000082.1:0-3638 GCA_964484035.1 uncultured Enterobacteriaceae bacterium
GCCATCGCCACCGCCACGGCCGGAATCATCGTCGGCGGCATCACGCTCACGGGCCTGGGCTTTCGCATGACCGACTTCGTGGAAGTGGTGTCGCAAGGCAATATCTTCGCGATGCTGCTGTTTACCGCGTTCGTCTGCCTGGTGCTCGGACTGGGCGTGCCGACGACGGCGAACTACATCCTGGTGGCGACGCTGATGGCGCCTGTGATCGTCGAGCTGGGCGCGCAGTCGGGGCTCGTCATTCCGCTCATCGCGGTGCATCTGTTCGTCTTCTACTACGGGATCATGGGCGACATCACGCCGCCCGTGGGCTTGGCGACGTTCGCCGCGGCCGCGATCTCGGGCGAGGACGCGATCAAGACCGGCCTGCAGGGCTCGGTGTACGCGCTGCGCACGGTCGTGCTGCCGTTCGTGTTCATCTTCAACCCGATGCTGCTGCTGATCGACGTGCGCAGCTGGTGGGAGGTGCTGCTGGTGGCGTTCGCGGCGACCATTGCCTCGCTCGCGTTCTCGGCGGCGACGCTGGGCTGGTTCCACTCGCGCTGCCGCTGGTGGGAGATCGTGCTGCTGCTCGCCGGGACGTTCGCGCTCTTCCGCCCGGACTACTTCATGGACAAGCTCTACGCGCCCTACAGCGAAGTGCCGGCAAAGGAGGTTTACCGCGTGGCGGGCGCACTGGGCGAGAAGGAGCGACTGGTGCTGGTCATCAAAGGCACCAACATCGAGGGCGAGGACGTGCGCAAGACCGTCGCCGTGCAGCTGGCGGAGAGCGGCGACGGGCGCAAGCGTCTCGCCGCCGCCGGCCTCACCATCACCGCCTTTGGCGAAGACGTACGCGTCGCCGCAGTGCGCTTCGGCAGCCGCGCCAGGAAATCCGGATTTCAGCAGGGCTTCGAGGTGGCGGCGGTCAAGGTGCCGACCGAGCGGCCCTCCGAGCACTGGGTCTACATCCCGGCGCTCGCGCTCATCGCCTTCGTCTATTTCCTGCAGCGGCGCCGCGGGGAAGGCGGCAAGCGCAGGCGCTAGACGGTGCCGACCTTCTGCTTGCCTGCGGGCACGGTGCGGACAATCTCCACCTTCGAGCCGTAGAGCTCGGCACGCTTGTCATAGAGCGGAATGGTGGTGCCGTCGACGCGGTTCGCGAACAGCAGCTCCAGGTCGACGTCGGCGATGACGATCTGCTCGGTATTGGCGGAGCCTTCGGCGGCGATGCCGTCGCGAGAGAACGGGTAGTCGGACGGCGTCAGGATGCTCGCCTGCCCGTAGTGCAGGCCCAGGCCCTCCACCGGCAGCGAGCCTACGGTGCTCGCCATGGCGACATAGACCTGGTTCTCGATGGCGCGCGCCTGGCAGCAGTAGCGCACGCGCCAGAAGCCCTGGCGGTCGTCGGTGCTCGAGGGCACGAACAGGATATCCGCCCCCGCGCCACAGACCATGCGCGCGAGCTCGGGAAATTCCACGTCGTAGCAGACCAGAATCGCGATGTCGCCGAACTCCGTTTCGTACAGTTGCAAGTGATCGCCTGGGGTCGTCTTCCAGTGCTCGCGCTCCCAGCGCGTGCGGTGGGTCTTGTCCTGCATGTGCATTTCGCCGCGCGGCGTGAACAGGTACGAGGTGTTGTAGAGCTTGCCGTCGCGCAGCGTCGGATGGCTGCCGCCGATCAGGTAGTAGCCGCCGCGCTCGGCGTGCTCGCGCATCAGGTCCTGATAGCGGACGGTGAATTGATCGAGCGCGCGGATGGCCGCGTACACGTCCTGGCGCGGCAGAGCCGATAGCAGCTGCGTGGTGAAGATCTCGGGCAGCAGCACGAACTGCGGGCGGTAGTCGCCCGCCGCACCCAAGACGAAGCGCACCTGCCGCTCGAACTCGCGCCAGTCGGCGATTGGGCGCAGCATGTACTGGATCGTAGCGATGCGTGCTTTCACAGGATGGGTCCTTTGGGAACGACGGTGGGCTGATCCTTGTGATAGCGGTCGTTCAGCCAGACGATGATATTGGCGTGCCCGCAGGATTCCGCGTCCGAGGGCAGGTAATCGCGCACCACCCCGCACCAGTGGAAGCCCTCGCTCATCTGGAACATGAGCACCGGATCCTCGAGATCGCCCCAGATGACGCGCGCCGCGAACTCCTCGGGGGACATCCTGTCAGCGACATGATGGTAGTTCGGCATGCGGCCGCAGGACATGATGCGACGCAGATTGAGGGCGCGGCACACGCGGCGGCGCGCCTGGTAGAGCGCGCGGCCGATGCCGAGGCGGCGCGAGCGCGGGTCGGCGAACACCTCGGCGCCGTAGAGCGTGCGTGCCGTGGGATCGTGGGTCGTGAAAAAGCCACCCGCTATGACTTCCTTGTAGCTGTGCTCGGCGCCGTAGGTATCCCACTTCACGATCAGCGAGCTCGCGGCGCCGACAACCTTGTCGCCAAGGCAGGCGACGAGCTGGCCCTGCGGGAAGACGCGCAGCTGGCTTTCCAGTTGCTCCATGCGCCAGCCGCCGATGTCGGGGTACACGGCGTCCTGGATTTCCTTCACGCGATGCAAGTCCTCGGCCTGCATGTGGCGGACATGGGGCACCTGGCGCATATGCGCGGAATTCTAGGCCCGCCGCGGATCAGGCGCTCAGGCTTGCGCGCGCCAGGAGTGCGGCGGCGATGCTGACCAGGGTCGCCACGACAAACAGGGTGGCGACGGCGCCGTGTTCGAGGAGGAGCCCGCCACCGGCGAGTCCGAGGCCCACGCCTGAGAGCAACGCCGTCGCGGACCACGTGAAGCCCTCGGTGGCGTGTTCCCGCCTCACGGACTTGGCGACGAGCGTGGCCTGGATGATCAGCGTCGGCGTCATGGCGATGCCGGCAATGACGCACCAGAATCCGAACGCGAGGGTCTGCGACGTGAGCGCCAAGGGCGCGATGCCCAGGCCCATCAGCCCGAGCGAGTACGAGAACTGGCGCGCGAGCGACAGTTGCCAGTGGCGGGTGCCGTAGGCCAGCGCGCCGGCGGCGCTGCCCACGCTCATCACGCCGAGCAGCACGCCCGCCAGCGCCGGGCGCCCGGCCTCGGCGGCGAAAGCGGCGACGCCGATCTCGACGAGGCCGAAAACCGAGGCGTAGCAGACGACGAGTACGAGCAGGAGCGCGAAGCGCGGCTCGGCGACCGGGCCGAGAAAGGCGCCGGAGAAGTGCGTCGCCATACTCCAGTTGGCTAGGGCGCGCGTGCGGATGAACTGCAGAGACCCGAGCAGGCCGCAAAGCGCGGCTGCCATGACCGCGGCCGCCGGCGAGAACACCGCGACCAGGAGCGCGACCAGAAGCGGCCCCGCGATGAATACGAGCTCGACCATCAGCGCATCGAGCGACAGCGCGGCCGTGAGCAGCGCGTCTTCACCCAGTTTCTGGCGCAGCCAGGCGCGCTGGCAGGGGGTCACGGGCGGAAAGCTCGCCCCGGCGAGCGCGGCGAAGGCCAGGCTGATCGCGGTCGGCGCGCGATTGAGCAAGGCCGCCACGAGCCCGAGCAGCGCGGCCGGATAGAGCAGCGCGCAGGTGGCAAGCACGCGGCGCGGTCCGATCCTGTCGATCAACCGGCCGAGGAGCGGCGCCGCGGCGGCAAGGCCGGCCACGTAGGTGGCGCCGATCAAGCCGGC
>CAZAEG010000083.1:0-9625 GCA_964484035.1 uncultured Enterobacteriaceae bacterium
TCGGCCTCGGTGACCTCGAGGTAGGGCTTGCGGCGGTGCGTCCAGCCGGCGTTGTTGACGACGATGTCGAGCCGGCCGAACTTCGCGGTAGCCGCCTGCACCAGCTTCGCCCAGTCCGCGCCCTTCGCCACGTCGGCCTGCACGAATTCGCCGCCCACCTGCTGCGCGATGCGCGCGCCGCCCTCGGCGTTGATGTCGTTGACCACCAGCCTGGCGCCCTCGTCGGCGAAGCGCCGCGCTATGCCGGCGCCGAATCCCGACCCGCCCCCAGTGACCAGTGCCACCTTGTCCTTCAGTCTCATGGCGCCTCCTTTGCCGGGAATCATACTTTGAAGGGGCTGTGCTCGTTGAGCTCGTTCACGTAGCGCGCGATGCCGAGCGCCTCGCGCTCGAGGTAGTCCTCGACGGCGCGCGCGAAGCGCGGGTGCGCGAGCCAGTGCGCCGAGAGCGATTCCGCAGGCAGGAGCCCCCGGAACAGCTTGTGCTCGCCCTGCGCGCCGCCCTCGAAGCGCGCCAGGCCGTGCCCGATGGCGTACTCGATCGCCTGGTAGTAGCAGGCCTCGAAGTGCAGCAGCGGCACATGCTCCACCGCGCCCCAGTAGCGCCCGTAGAGGGTATCGCCGGCGAGCACGTCGAGCGCCGCCGCCAGCGGCGCGCCACGGCGCTCGGCGAGCACCATGAGGAAATGCTCCGGCATGGACGCGCCGACGCGCAGGAAGAACTCCAGGCTGAGGTACGGGGGCATGCCGTGCAGGGCGTAGGTGTTGGCATAGCAGCGGTGGAAGAACGCCCAGTCGCGCTCGCCGATCTGCGCGCCGCGCAGCCAGCGCAGCCGCACGCCAGCCTCGTGCACGCGGCGGCGCTCCTGGCGGATGGTCTTGCGCCGCCGGTGCGACAGGCGGGCGAGGAAGTCCTCGAAATCCGCGTAGCCCGCGTTCGTCCAGTGGAACTGCACCGTGCGCCTGAGCAGCATGCCCGCCGCCTGCAGCTCGCGCGCCTCGCGCTCCGGGGCGAAGAGCACGTGCAGCGAGGAAAACTCGCGCGCCGCGGCGAGCGCGGCCGCGGCGAGCGCGCCGCGCGCGGCTGCGTCGGCGGCGAGCAGGCGGGGTCCGCGCACCGGCGTGAATGGCACCGCGCATACCAGCTTCGGGTAGTACTCGAGCCCGTGCTGCGCGTAGGCATCGGCCCAAGCCCAGTCGAAGACATACTCGCCGCGCGAGTGCGACTTCACGTACAGCGGCGCCGCGCCCGCCAGGACGCCGTCGCGCTCGAGCAGCAGGAACTGCGGCTGCCAGCCGGTTCGGGCGCTGGCGCAGCCGCTGTCGCCGAGCGCGCCGAGGAATTCGTGGCGCAGGAACGGATTCGGGCCGGCGAGCGCGTTCCATTGCGCCGCGGGCACCCCGGCGAGCGAATCGGCGACGCGCAGCGAATCGTTCGTCGCCATGCGCCCATTATAGAATCCCCGCGATGGCCGAACGCCTCCTGATCGCCGCGGCGCAGATCAACTGCGTGGTGGGCGACCTTTCCGCCAACGCCGCGCGCATCCTCGAGTACACGGAGCGCGCGCGCGCCGCGGGCGCGGACCTGGTGCTGACGCCGGAACTGTCGTTGTGCGGCTATCCGCCGGAGGACCTGGTGCTGCGCGAGGGGTTCCTCGCCGACTGCCGCCGCGAGCTGGAGGCGCTGGCGGGCCGCGTGCGCGGCATCGCGCTGGTGGTCGGCTTTCCGGAGCTCGCGGCGGGCGGCGCGCGCTACAACGCCGCGGCGCTGATCCGCGATGGGCGCATCGCCGCGGTGGCGCGCAAGCGCGAGCTGCCCAACTACGACGTGTTCGACGAGAAGCGCACTTTCGACGCCGGCAGCGAGCCGTGCCTCGTCGAGCTGAAGGGCACGCGCTTCGGGCTGGCCATCTGCGAGGACGTGTGGTTCGGGCGCGTGCCGGCGGCGGCGCGGGCGGCGGGCGCGCAGGCCATGCTCACCATCCACGCCTCTCCGTACCACAAGCGCAAGCAGGCGACGCGCCACGGTGTGTTCCGCGACTGGATCCGCGACACGGGCATGCCGATGGTGGCGGTCAACCTCGTCGGCGGTCAGGACGAGCTGGTGTTCGACGGCGCCTCGTGCGTGCTCGATGCGCGCGGGCAGCTCGCGCGCCAGGCGCCGTTCTTCGAGGAGGCGCTCGCGCTGTTCGAGTTCGACGGCGCGGCGCCGGTTCCGGGCGAGGTGGCGGCGGAGCTGCCGCTCGAGGCCGAGATCTACCGGGCGCTGGTGCTCGGCACGCGCGACTACATCGCGAAGAACGGTTTTCCCGGCGCGGTGCTCGGCCTCTCGGGCGGCGTCGACTCGGCGCTCACGCTCGCCATCGCCTGCGACGCGCTCGGCGCCGCGCGCGTGCACGCGCTCATGATGCCGTCGCGGTACACCGCGCGCATGAGCCTGGAGGACGCCGCCGAGATGGCGCGGCGCGTCGGCGTGCGCTACGACACGATCCCCATCGGCCCGGCGTTCGATGCATTCCGCGCCAGCCTCGCGCCGCTGTTCGCGGGCCGGCCCGAGGACCTCGCCGAGGAGAACCTGCAGGCGCGCGTGCGCGGCACGCTGCTGATGGCGCTCTCCAACAAGTTCGGCTCGATCGTGCTCACCACCGGCAACAAGTCGGAAATGGCGGTCGGCTATTCGACCCTGTACGGCGACATGGCCGGCGGCTTCGCCGTCATCAAGGACCTGTCGAAGACGCTGGTATGGCGCCTGGCGCGCTATCGCAATACCGTGTCGGCGGTGATTCCGGAGAACATCATCGCGCGCGCGCCCTCGGCCGAGTTGCGCGCCGGCCAGACCGACCAGGACAGCCTGCCGCCCTACGACGTGCTGGACGGCATCATGGAGGCCTACATGGAGCAGAACCGCTCGCCGCAGGAGATAGTCGGCCTGGGTTTTCCCGCCGCGGACGTGCGCCGCGTCGTCGGCCTGATCCGCAGGAGCGAATACAAGCGCCGCCAGGCGCCGCCGGGCGTGCGCATCACCCTGCGCGGCTTCGGCAAGGACTGGCGCTACCCGATCACCTCGCACTACCGCGACGAGGGCGGGCTGTCGCTATAATGGAGGCCGAAATGCGAAAGGACCCGGCATGAGCATGAAGAAGATCGAAGCCATCGTGAAGCCGTTCAAGCTGGACGAGGTGCGCGAGGCGCTCTCCGAGGTCGGCGTCACCGGCCTCACCGTCACGGAAGTGAAGGGCTTCGGCCGCCAGAAGGGCCACACCGAGCTCTATCGCGGCGCCGAGTACGTGGTCGACTTCCTGCCCAAGGTGAAGATCGAGGTGGTGGTGCCGGAAAAGCAGCTCGAGCCGGCGATCGAGGCGATCGTCAGATCGGCGCGCACCGGCAAGATCGGCGACGGCAAGATCTTCGTCACCACGGTCGAGCACGTGCTGCGCATCCGCACCGGCGAGACCAACGAGTCCGCGATCTAGCGCGCCTTCAGGAGCACCAGCAGCGCGCCGGCGCCGCCTTCGGCCGCGGGCGCCTGGCAGAAGGCCAGCACCTCGTCGCGCGGCGTCAGCCACGCGCGCAGCTTTCCCTTCAGCACCGGCTCGCGGTGGCGCGAGCCGAGGCCCTTGCCGTGCACGATGCGCACGCAGCGCAGGCCCCGGGCCGCGGCCGTGCGCACGAACTGCGCCACCTGCAGCGCCGCCTCCAGGCGGTTCATGCCGTGCAGATCGAGGCTGTCCTGGACTACCCAGTGCCCGCGACGCAGGCGCCTCAGCACGAGGCGCGACATGCCCGCGCGCAGGTACGTGAGCTCGACGCCCGACTCGAGCGCGTCATCGGCCGACAGCGGCCCCCTGAGGCTCTCGGCGAGCGCGGCGCGCTCGTCGCGGCGCGTCTGCGCCGGCACCGGCGCCGGCGCCGGGCGCTGCAGCGGCACGCGCCGCGTGCGCGCGAGCGGCTTGACGCCAGCGAGGGCGCGGCGCAGCGCCTCGAGGTCGTCGGCGTCCGTCACCGCGCCTCAGGCGGCCTGCGGGTCGAGGAACTTCTCGGCGTCGAGCGCCGCCATGCAGCCGGTGGCGGCGCTGGTCACCGCCTGGCGGTACACGTGGTCCTGCACGTCGCCGGCGGCGAACACGCCCGGTACGCTCGTGGCGGTGAAGCCGCCCTCGCGCCCGGTACGCGTCACGATGTAGCCGTTCTGCATCTGCAGCTGGCCGTCGAAGAGCTGCGTGTTGGGCGTGTGGCCGATGGCGATGAACAGGCCCTTCACCGGCAACTCCTTGCGCTCGCCGTTGCCCACGTGCCGGATGCGCACGCCGGTGACACCGCTCGCGTCACCCAGCACCTCGTCGAGCGTCGCGTCGAGCTCGAGCACGATCTTGCCGTCCGCCACGCGCCGCATCAGCTTGTCGATCATGATCTTCTCGGCGCGGAACTTGTCGCGCCGGTGCACCAGCGTCACCTTGCTGCAGAGGTTGGCGAGGTACAGTGCTTCCTCCACGGCGGTGTTGCCGCCGCCGATCACGGCCACCTCCTGGCCCTTGTAGAAGAAGCCGTCGCAGGTGGCGCAGGCCGACACGCCCTTGCCCATGTAGCTTTGCTCGGACGGCAGGCCGAGATACTTCGCCGACGCGCCGGTGGCGATGATGAGCGCGTCGCAGGTATAGGTGCCGGCATCGCCCTGCAGCACGAACGGGCGCGCGGCGAGCTGCACGCTCTGGATGTGGTCGAACACCACCTCGGTCTCGAAGCGCTCGGCGTGCTTCTGGAAGCGTTCCATCAGCTCCGGGCCCTGCACGCCGGCGGCGTCGGCGGGCCAGTTGTCCACGTCGGTGGTGGTCATGAGCTGCCCGCCCTGCGCCAGGCCCGTGATCAGCACCGGCTTCAGGTTGGCGCGCGCCGCGTACACCGCGGCGGTGTAGCCGGCGGGACCGGAGCCGAGGATGACGAGTCGGTGATGGCGGGCGGGCATGGGGCTAGGCGCAGATGGGGGCCGCATTATAGATAACAAGGGACGGCCAGTTTGCTACCATAGCCGAAAGGACCCTGGCCCATGGCGCCCCCGATCTCCACGGCAGTCCTGCGCTCGGTGCCGCTCTTCTCGAGCGTGCCCGAGGAGCAGTTGCGCCTGTTGACCACGCTGGTCACGCGCCGCAGCACCACGCGCGGCTCGATCATCATGGCGGCGGGCGACGCCACGGATTCGCTGTACATCATCCTCTCGGGCCGCCTCAAGGTGATGATGAGCGACGCCGACGGCAAGGAAGTCATCCTCAGCATCCTCGGCCCCGGCGAGTTCTTCGGCGAGATGGGCCTCATCGACGACAACCCGCGCTCGGCGAGCGTGGTGGCGATCGAGCCCTGCGAGCTGCTGGCGATCATGCGCCGCGACTTCAAGAAGTGCATGACCGACAACGCCGAGATGGCGATGGCGGTGATGCGCGGGCTGGTGCGGCGGCTGCGCGAGGCCGACCGCAAGATCGGCAGCCTCGCGCTGCTCGACGTCTACGGGCGCGTCGCGCGGCTGCTGCTCGACATGTCCGAGACGGTCGACGGGCAGAAGATGGTGACCAAGCGCCTGCCCAAGCAGGACATCGCGAAGATGATCGGCGCCTCGCGCGAGATGGTGAGCCGCGTGATGAAGGACCTGCAGACCGGCGGCTTCATCGAGATGCGCGGCTCGACCATCCTGCTGCGCGACAACATCGTGCTGCCGGAGTGAGCCGGACGCGCGTGCGGTAGAATCGGCGGACCCGATGGGCCGCGATGGCAGCAGCGCAGAAAACCACAGCAGCGCCCCTTCCCGCGAAGCTCGGCAACCTGCTGCGCGAGGCCCGCTGGCTGGTGCTGGCGGGGCTGGCCGGCTACCTGCTGCTCATCTTCCTCACGTTCGATCGCGGCGACCCGGGCTGGTCGCACAGCGCCGGCGGCACGGCGACGCATAACGCCGGCGGGCGCGCGGGCGCCTGGCTCGCCGACCTGCTGCTGTACCTGTTCGGGCTTTCCGCCTACTGGTGGGTGGCGCTGTGCCTGGTGGGCGTGGCCTGGGGCTACCGCAGGCTCGAGCGCTCGGCGCTCGTCGACCGGCGACCGCTCGCCATCGCGCTGGGCGGCTTCGTGCTGCTGCTGCTCTCGAGCGCCGCGCTTGAGGCGCTGCGCCTGCACTCGCTCGGCGCCCAGTTGCCGCTCGCGCCCGGGGGGCTCCTCGGCGAGGCCATCGGCGGCACCGCCGCGAGCACGCTCGGTTTTACCGGCGCGACGCTGGTGCTGCTTACCCTGGTGGCGGTGGGCTGGAGCCTGTTTACCGGCGTGTCGTGGCTGGCGCTGGCGGAGCTCACCGGCACGCTGCTCGAGCGCGCCGCGGGTCTCGCACGGCACGCCTGGGACAGCCGCGCCGACCGGAAGATCGGCAGCATCGCGCGCGAAGAGCGCGAGCTGATGGTCGAGGCCGATCGCAGGCGCGAGGAGGAGCACCCGCCGCTGGTGATCGCCGCGCCGCCGCCCGAGATCCGCAAGTCCGAGCGCGTGCACAAGGAAAAGCAGGCGCCGCTGTTCGAGTCGCTGCCCGACACGCCGCTGCCGCCGGTGAAGCTGCTCGACGACAGCGCCCACGACGGCGAGCCGCTCGGCGCGGAGTCGCTCGAATTCACCTCGCGCCTGATCGAGAAGAAGCTCTCCGATTTCGGCGTCTCGGCGAAGGTGCTCGCCGCCTATCCCGGCCCGGTGATCACGCGCTACGAGATCGAGCCCGCCGTCGGCGTGAAGGGCAGCCAGATCGTCAACCTGGTGAAGGACCTGGCGCGCGCGCTGTCGGTGGTGTCGATCCGCGTGGTCGAGACCATCCCGGGCAAGTCGTGCATGGGCCTCGAGATCCCCAATCCGCACCGCCAGACCGTGCGCCTGTCGGAGATTCTCGGCTCCGAGGTGTACGCGCAGATGAACTCGCCGCTCGCCCTCGCGCTCGGCAAGGACATCGCGGGCAACCCGGTGGTCGTGGACCTGCAGAAGATGCCGCACCTCCTGGTGGCCGGCACCACCGGCTCGGGCAAGTCGGTGGCCCTGAACGCCATGATCCTTTCGCTGCTGTACAAGGCCGAGCCCAAGCAGGTGCGCCTGATCCTCGTCGATCCGAAGATGCTCGAGCTCTCGGTGTACCAGGACATCCCGCACCTGCTGGCGCCGGTGGTCACCGACATGAAGCAGGCGGCGAACGCGCTCATGTGGTGCGTGGCGGAGATGGAGCGGCGCTACAAGCTCATGTCCTGGGTGGGCGTGCGCAATCTTTCGGGCTTCAACCACAAGGTGGCCGACGCGCAGAAGACCGGGCGGCCGCTGGAAGACCCGGCGACGCTCGATACGGGCGCGCCGCAGCCGCTCGCGCCGCTGCCCTATATCGTGGTCGTCATCGACGAGCTCGCCGACCTGATGATGGTGGTGGGCAGGAAGGTCGAGGAGCTGGTGGCGCGCCTCGCGCAGAAGGCGCGCGCCTCCGGCATCCACCTCATCGTCGCCACGCAGCGCCCCTCGGTCGACGTGATCACCGGCCTGATCAAGGCCAACATCCCGACGCGCATCGCCTTCCAGGTGGCGAGCCGGGTGGATTCGCGCACCATTCTCGACCATCAGGGCGCGGAAGCGCTGCTCGGCGCGGGCGACATGCTCTACCTCCCGGCGGGCACCGGCCTCGCGCAGCGCGTGCACGGCGCGTTCGTGGGCGACCACGAGGTGCACAAGGTGGTCGATCATCTGAAAGCGATCGCTTCGCCCGAGTACATCGAGGACGTGCTCGATCCCGGCGCGGGCGACGGCGCCGCCTTCGACGGCGCGAACGGCGAGGGCGGCGAGAAGGACGCGCTCTACGACCAGGCGGTGGAAATCGTGCTGCGCACGCGCCGGCCGTCGATCTCGCTCGTGCAGCGCCACCTGCGGATCGGCTACAACCGCGCCGCGCGCCTGATCGAGGACATGGAGCGCGCGGGGCTGGTCTCGCCGATGCAGTCCAACGGCAACCGCGAGGTGCTGGTGCCCGCGAAGGCGGAGTAGGGTGCGCGCGCTCCTGCTGGCGCTCGCGCTGGCGCCCGCGCTCGCGCAAGCGGAGCCGATGGAGCGCTTCCGCGAATTCCTGCGCGGCACGCAGAGCGCGCGCGCCACGTTCGAGCAGAAGGTCTACGACCGCGAGCGGCGCCTGGTGCAGGAATCGAAGGGGACGTTCTCGTTCCTGCGCCCGGGGCGCTTTCGCTGGACGACGGCGCTGCCCTACGAGCAGCTGATCGTCGGCGACGGCGAGCGCGTCTGGATCCACGACCCCGACCTCAACCAGGTGACGGTGCGCAGGATGGCGCAGGCGCTCGGCGCGACGCCCGCGGCGCTGCTCGCCGGCGCTGCAGACGTCGAGCGCGCCTTCCCGTTCACCGACGGCGGGCAGCGCGACGGCCTGGAGTGGCTCGAGGCGGTGCCGCGGGAGAAAGATGCCGGCTTCGAGCGCATTCGCCTGGGGCTGGGCGCGCAAGGCGTCGAGGCGATGGAGCTCGCCGACCACTTCGGGCAGAGCACGGTGCTGCGCTTCAGCGCGCTCGAGCGCAACCCGCCGCTCGCGGCGGGCGAATTCCGCTTCGTGCCGCCCAAGGGCGCGGATGTCCTCGGCCAGTGAGGGCCTGTTCGGCGCGCCGGCGCCGGCGGCGCCGCTCGCCGAACGCCTTCGCCCGCGCGCCATCGACGAGGTGCTCGGCCAGCGCCACCTGCTCGGGCCGGGCCGGCCGCTGCGCCTCGCCTTCGAGTCGGGCAAGCCGCACTCGATGATCCTGTGGGGGCCGCCCGGCACCGGCAAGACAACACTCGCGCGCCTCATGGCGCAGGCTTTCGACGCCGAGTTCATCGCCCTCTCCGCCGTGCTTTCGGGCGTGAAGGACATCCGCGACGCGGTGAGCCGCGCCGAGAACGCGCTCGCCGTGCGCGGCCGCCCGACGATCCTGTTCGTCGACGAGGTGCACCGTTTCAACAAGGCGCAGCAGGACGCGTTCCTGCCCTACGTGGAGAAGGGCCTCTTTACTTTCATCGGCGCGACCACCGAGAACCCGTCCTTCGAGGTGAACTCGGCGCTCCTGTCGCGCGCCACGGTCTACGTGCTCGAGCCGCTGTCGGCCGGGGACCTGGGCGTGCTCCTCGAGCGCAGCGGGCTCGCGGCCGACGCCGGCGCGCGCGAGCGCCTCGTCGGCTTCGCCGACGGCGATGCACGCCGGCTCCTGAACGCCGTGGAGATCCTGCAGAATGCGCGCCCGCGCGGCGCGATCGACGCCGCGTTCGTGGAGGCGACGCTGGCCAGGAACCTCAGGCGCTTCGACAAGGGCGGCGAGCAGTTCTACGACCAGATCTCGGCGCTGCACAAGGCGGTGCGCGGCTCGGATCCGGATGCGTCGCTGTACTGGCTGGTGCGCATGCTCGACGGCGGCGCCGACCCGCGCTATCTCGCGCGGCGCATCGTGCGCATGGCGACGGAAGATGTCGGCTTGGCGGATCCCCGTGCGCTGCGGCTGGCGCTCGATGCCGCCGAAACCTACGAGCGCCTCGGCTCGCCCGAGGGCGAACTGGCGGTCGCCGAGGCGGTGCTCTACCTCGCCGTCGCCGCCAAGTCGAAC